>JAKBKR010000081.1 GCA_021832495.1 bacterium
GGTCAGGGTGGGGGTAGAGGCGGTGGCGCAAGAGAGGCGCCACTTGACTTCGAAGGATTGGCCCGTGGACGACGTGGGGGTATAGGAGGCGACCGTCGTGGACGTGGTGCCGAGGGAAATCAGGAGACCGGCGCCGAAGACAGCGCCGAGACCAATACCCGCCGTAGTCACGTTGCCGAAGAGCGCCAGCACGCCCCCGATTCGTAGGTCGTTGTTTACGGTAACCGATCCCGCCGATCCGAGGTCGATGGCCGGAATACTTGAATCCCCGAGCTGTAAACTTCCAACCCCGTTGGTGAATAGGATTTGGGACCCGCCGGAGAACGCCTTTAGGATAGGTTGATTGCTGCCGAGTGCGGACGAGTTTAGCAGAGTGTGAAACCCGTTGGTAACCATGTCGCCCGCGTCATCGATATACATGAATGTCGTCAGGGTCCCGCCCTTGTAGTATTGGTAGTCGAGCTGCAGCGCCCCGTCGGAAGCCATCGTGATGAACTCCCGAATCCCAGCCGATACCGCCGCCGAGCCGTTCCAATAGGAGCCCAACAAATCTCGGTAGCCACTGTTGACCGCGGTGGTCGAGGACGTTGCCGCGGGGCTGATCTGTTGGACGTTCTCGCCACTGATAGTGGTGTAGGCCCCTGTGGTAAACCCGACCGTGAAGGTCCCCTCGTCCGTCAGGTTCCCGTTGACCGTCATGTCCCCGAGGCCGTCGTCGAGGACGATGCCCCCGAAGGTAAAGACCCCGGCAAACGTCCCGTCGCCAAGCCGAAGGCGACCGAACCCGTCCGTGGACAAGGCGATGCTCGGCCCGTTGAAGGTCTCAAGGATGTTCTGGCCCGTGCCCCGGGCCGTGGAAGAGAGGACGTGCCCGTATCCGGCGAACGTCAAGTCGCCCGCGCCGTCCATCGTCAACAAGGTGGATAGGGTTCCGCTGCTGTTCGTAGCCACAGTCAGCGTCGCGGACGGAGTGCTACCCGACCCGGTAGTTTGGGAGTAGAAGGTGTATCCGAAGGACTTCGAGACCGACCCGTCCCAATAGGCTCCGAGGACGTTCAGATCACCGCTGTTGACCTCGGTGGTCGTGGAGGTTGCAGGCGCCGAGTTCATGGTGATGTCGGGGTTCAGGAGGACTTGCGACCCCGTCGACAACCCCACAGTCGCGTTCCCGTAGGTGGTGAAGTTGCCGTTGACCGTCATGTCCCCGGAGCCGTCGTCGAGGATCACACCCCCGAACGTGGAGACCCCGCTGAAGGTCCCGTCGCCGAGGTGGAGCCTTCCCCCCGACGTGGAGAGAACGATGCTCGGCCCGTTGAACGCCTCGAACAGGAAGGCGTCGCTTTGGAACGCGGATCCCGCGTAGGCGATGAATTGGACGGTGGTTCCGACCGTAGCGGTCCATGTGTTGGCGCTGGCGAGGTTGAGAGAAAGGCCAGAGGAACCATTGAGGAGCGTGGTTCCGTTGAGGAGTGCGGAGACCGTTACGGCCCCGGTGGAGGTCGATACCGATATCCCATCCCCGGCGGTGAGGCTTATGACCCCGGTGTTGGTAATCGTGGTCCCCGAAACCGAGATGCCGGTACCTCCCGAGGCCAGCGACTGGCCGATCCAGTTCGTTCCGTTGTAGTACAACAGGTTCCCCGAGGCAATGCTACCGCTGACCTGAGCCCCGAGGAAGCTGATGTCCGTCCCGAACGTCTGGAGAGACGACCACGTATTCGCGTGGGCGAGGTTGAGAGACGCCACGACAGCCCCGCTGGTCGGCGAGACCGTCAGAGTCCCGTCCGAGTTCGATACCGATGTCACCACCGTTCCCGGAGCCCAAACAGTCCCGTTGTAGGACAACGCCTGACCCGAGGTCGGGGCGGTCGAGGCGGTTTGATCGAATCCCTTGCCGAACAGGGTCGCGGAGGAGGAGGTGATCTCGGCGAGTTCGAGGTCGACATTCTGGCCCGTCGGGGTGATGGTGATGGCGGCTCCCCCCGTGGCCCCCGAGGTATCCACCGAGGTCAGCACGACTTTCCCATCCACCCCGTTGACGCTGTCGACACCGGCGCTCACCGGGACGGTGGGCGAGTTGATCCACTTCTCTTGGGAAAGCGAGTAGACCAACAGGTCGTTGTTGGCGAGGTTCGACAGGTCCACGTCCCCCAAGGTCGCCAAGCTCGGGGATAGAGTCACCTGCTGGTTCGTCATGACACCCTCGCGTTCAGTGGTAGATCAGTAGAATCGCGGTCACCGTCCCCGAGGTCGGTGCGGTGGACGCCTGAAGCGACACCGCGATGTATTCCTCGGGGAAGCCTTCCCAAGAGGAACTGATGGCGATGGTCCCGCCGGCGGCTACGGTCTGGGGCGACCCGATGTTGTAGTCGGGGTAGGTCTGGGTGTTGTCCACGTTGCCGATGGGCTGGACCGTGATGGTCTCGTTGGTCGTGTTGGAGACCCAGATGGTGTAGGAGCGGATGGGGGGCACCTGATCTCCGAGGGTGAAGAGGAACATGGGCCCCGGGGAGGCGGAGGTGCCCCCGTTGGTTCGGTAGGTGTGGGCGGTGGTATCGGTGATGGCGAGGGCATTGCAAAGGTAGTAGTCTTGGGTGAAGGTGGTGTTGCCGATGGTGGGGACGGAGTTGGCATAGAGCTGCTGCGCCATTTCAGTCCTCGTTGATCGTCAGGGAGGTGTCGGTCTCTTCAACGTCTTCTTGGATGTCGATGGAGGGTCCACCGGCCCTCCGCGAGTAGAGGTCGCGGACGGACTTGGAGAACTTGGCCTTGTCGGTGACGACCACGGCGCTGACAAGAGCCGCCAGAATGTAGGAATTCGCGGATTGGGTGGTGATGAACACATTGACGTATTTGCTGAACGGCAGCGGAGCCGCATAGCCGTCGTACCGGAGGCCGTAGGCCGGCCCGAGCATGGGCAGGTCCGCAATCGTCATTTGGGACAACGAGGTATCGATGACCGCCGGGAAGGAGCCCACCGAGCCCAGAAGGCGGAGGGAGTAGGGGGAGAAGGTGGCCTTCTGGCCGTCCAAATCCACGGTCACCTGCGCGTAGGGGTCGTTGATGACGATGTCGACCTGAACCACCCACCCGACTTGATGAGTACTCTCCCGAACGATGTAGAGCGGGGTGTTCGGTTGGAATTTTATCGGCGGCTGATCGGAGTTGGAGATGCCGATGCCGGTCCCGGCGTATTTCCACCCCTCCAACAGGGGGAGGTCTTGGAAGAGCCCCAAAGGTCACCCCGCGGCAACCGCAACGTTGGAGACTATTTCAATGGGTTGGATTTGGTCGCCGAGCGGGCATACCGCCGCCGTTTCGTAGATGGGGGCCACGACGTTGCAGGAGGTAAGGTAACCCCCGTTCGTCAGCGCCCACAGGGGCACCAAGAACTGGCGGGTCAGTGGCACCACGGGCGGGCAGGTGGTGGGCTTCAATAGCCTCACCCCTTGGTCCAACGTCCCCGGGCCTGAACCTGCACCGTTGCGGTGGTGCTGATGCCCGACCCGGTGGCATACGTGACGAAGAAGTAGCCGGTTCCGAGGGAGAGGCGGAAGCGCGTTTCGTCCAACGTCACCTGAGTCCCCGCCGCCACGATTTGCGTCAGGATAACGGCCCCGGCGGTTCCGTAGGGCGTCCCCTTCCCGGAGGTGTAGGTGTAGAGCTGGATCGTCACGGTGGCAGCGTCGGCGGTGTTGTTGACGATGTTCAGGTTGTCGAGGCCGAGGTGGTAGTTGTAGGGAGCCACGACGATGAATCCCGCGGGTGGAACGGTACTCGAACCGATGCCCTCGTAGAGAAGAGGGAAGAGATTCGTTGTGCCGCTACCCCCATAGGCCGCCGTGATGGTCGATAGGAGGTCGAAGGCGTCGTAGTCGGGACCCTTGTTTTGACTGTTCTCCATGTGTTCACTCCGTAGCGGGAACCCGAACCGTGATGACCCCGGGGTACCGCGTCTTGTTGAATCCGCTGGCGAGTTGGAGCGGATTGTTGATGCTGATGAACCGGGTCCTCGGAACCTTGCCCATGACGACCGAGGTAGCGAAGGCCTTGTTTGACACGGGCTGAAGCTCCATGCGATTCAGGACGAGGTTGAACTCGGGCGCCGACACGGTGGCGACCGGGTTGAGGAGGGAGAACCCGGGTTCGAGGCCGTCCAAAACAAGAAGCTCCGAAACCTCCGTGGGAGAGTTGTAGGGGCTCATGTAGCCGTCGTACCAACCGGCGTCGTAGTAGCCCGTGGTAAGGTTGATGTTCTGGTCCATTGAGGTTCCCGGCGTGCCGAGGGGCTGCTGGGTGAACACCCGCAGCGGTGACGGAGCCACTCCGATGAAGACCTGATACGCTTCAAATGTGTTCTGGATGGTAAACAGGTTCTGAACGTTGGAGATCTGGCTGATTTGCAGTTGGAGGTTCTGCACCAAGAACGATTGCGACAGTCCCGAGATCGCGGAGACGGTTACCGGAGAAAGCGGAAGCCAACTCGGGTAGTTGTTCTGGAAGTTGTAGGCCAAGCTGAGCAGCTTGGTCTTGGCAACCCGGAACGGGACGTATTCGCTGATGCTGTCTTGGGTGGACGGCCCCAAGCTCGCCACCACGAAGTCTCGGGGTGCGAGTAGCGGCAGGTCGTAGGTTTGCCCCATATCTCTCTCTCCTCGGGGTGGTATTCCGTTTCCCTTAGTTCGTGTAGATTACCACCACGGAGAGCGAAGACGGCTGGGCGGTTCCGGTCGTGGTGACATCGAAGGTGATCTTCTGGCCGCTGACCGAGGACACATTGGCCGAATTGGCGACCCCCGAGACGCCACCGGTCGAGCCCCCGAGGGGGAGGACGGCGGCGGTCCCCACGGTGTTGGACTTCGTCACGGTGACGCTCCAAGAGTTGCCAGTCCCCGCGGTTGCGGTAAGGGTCTCGATGAAGACGGAGCTTGGGCTCGGCATGGTTGTTCACCTCAAGCGAGTGGGGAGCCCGCCGTCTACTCCTGAGTGTAGAGGGCGGGGGTGACGAATTCGGCGCCGATGAGGGCGGGGATGGAGGCGCCGGCGCTGGAGAAGTTCGCGTCGAGAATCCACTGCTTGTTCTTGTCGATGTAGATCGTCTGCTCGCCGATGTTGATGCCGGTGGACGACGGGATGAGGAGTTCGGTCGCGGAGATGACGCCGACCTTCTGGTTGGCCTCGTTGGTCCACTGGTATTCGAGGAGCTTGGGGCTGGGGGCGAGGTCCGTGACCGCGAGAACCACCATTGCGACGTTGTTCAGGGTGTTGGCCGCCGCGGCGCCGGAGTTGGAGTTGGACTTGTTCAGGTTGATGGTGTAGAGCGGGCTGGTCCACCCGGCGGTGGCGGTGTAGTTCCAAGTCTCGGTGGGCGTGGTGGTGGTGCCGTTCGCGTAGACGGTCGCGGGGCGGATGCCGCGGATGTAGAGACCGCTGCCGAAGGTGGAGCCGGAGAACGACGCCTTGGCCTGAAGCGCCGCCGCGCTGAAGGCGAAGAACGTCCGGTTCAGGTCGGTGAAGTCCCTGAACGTAAGGATGGGGACAAGGTGCGACTCGAAGTAGCGGATGGCGTAAAGCCACTCATCGACCGTCATGCTCTGGTCGTAGACGCTCGACGGCGGGCTCGGGAGCATCTTGGTCATGGAAAAGTCGGGGGCCGTCAGCTCCAAGCCCGCGAGGGAGATGTTCCCCTCTTTGGTGGAGGTGATAATGCTCTTCAGTCGGGCCAGCTGCGCATTTACTTCGGGAGAGACCGCCATTGTTGTGCCTCGGGAGTTCACCGAGCTATTGTGTATTTTAAGTACCGGAGACACATGAGACTCCGGTGCCACAATGCCTGCCAAGGAAAAGACGCTGAAGATTCGCGTGACCCGAGCGACGTGGGATCACTTCCACGTGGCCTATGCCCGGCTACGGAGCCTGAAGGACTACGAAAGCGAGGAGGAGTTTCTGGTCGAGGCCATGACCGCCTTGGAGACCGCGACCCTCGGTCACAAGGTCATCTTCTAAAAAAAGTGGTCGGGGAGGGGGAGCGAAGCCCTCCCCGACAGGCGAGAAAGTGTTCAGCTAAGGCGACTGGCCGCGCGCTGGCTGTTGGTAAGCGGGGTAACCGCCTTGGCACTGGCGACACTCGCCCGGTTTGGGAAGGCCGTCACCGTGTTCCCGTACCCGCGGGCCGCGAGCGCCGACTTCGCCGAGACGACCGCCGAGACCACCGAAGGGTTGGTGCCGTTCAGGTTCGCCACGCGGGCGACCACGGAGGTGGTGACGACCGACCCGCCGTAGGTCAGGACCGAGGTGGCAACCGCGGGCTTGGTCCGGAGCGGACCCTTCCCGAGGACACCGGCGACCCCGAGGCCGCCAGCCGCGATGCCGGTGATGTAGTTCACCAACTGGCCGTTCGTGCCGATCTGGGGGACCACCGGGGCGCCGAGCAGGCCCTGGCTGTCCGCCCAAGCCGTGCCGAGCCCTTGGGCCACGCCAGCACCCGCACCAATGACGGCCCCGACCCCGGCGTGCGCCGAATTGACTGCTGGGGAAGCGTAAGCCCATGCCATGTTCGTTCCTCACTCCCTCGGCAGGGCTCAGTAGTCCATGTAGGACGCGGCAGCCGCGACCCCCATTCGGCCCGAAGACCGAGCCGACCCGTTCACGCTGAAGTTCGGGTTGTTGCCCGCCCGAGCCCGGAGAGCGGAGACCTTCGCACCCACCATCGCGTGGCGAGCCATCCGCAGGCCGTCCGACTTGAGCTGCCGGACATACGTCCGGCCCGAGCATTGCTGGGCCACCGCCGCGTTGATTTCCTCGCGGCTCGTGCCGAACTTCGACGACGCGGCCTCGGCAAACGAGGCTGCCGCAAGGCCGGTCCCAACGTGGCCGAGCGGGTTTCGCGGTCGCCGAGCGATCACCACACCGCCGTTCTTGCCCCAGGGTACGTTCGCGCGGAAGTAGACTTCCTTCATCAGCTGGATTGTCGCCATCTGTCGCCTCGCCGAGTTTCACTTACCTAACATCTCTTAAAGGTTCTGGGTCTCCCACCACCAATATGCCCGAAAACCTGTGGCCCGTCAAGTGCCCACAGTTGCCCGAAGTTTGCGACCACCACCCATTCCTACTGACGGACGACCCCGCCTACTTTCGGAGGGCCAGCGCGGACCCCGCCACGTCGGTGGTCCTCGCCTCGGCGATACCAATCCGCTCAAGCGCTCCGGGAGAACTCGCTCCGAAGCCCCTTCACATTCCCCAGTGCCCCAAGTGCCAGCGTTACGCGGTCCACTTCTACCGCTTCCCTCTGCCGACCGAGGTGGAAACGGCCTACCGCCGGGAACTCGAAATGCGCGGCATCGATGTGGACCGCGCCATCTTGGAGGGGACGCCCCTCCCGAAAATCGACTACCGCACCATGCGAATTCCGAAGCCGAGCTGGCGGTTCATCACCATCATCAACTTCGTCGGCTACCTCAGGAGCCACCCGAGCGAAGCCTACCGGCGCAGTATCTGCTCGGCGATCAGGCGTGCCGGATTCGCGGTGCTTCCGCCCGATCTCGGATAGCTCCCGATAGCCTGTCCAACTCCGCCTTCAGGTCGTCGAAGGGGGCGGGAACGTAGTCCGGCCGCCCGATGTGGGGGTCCAATCGGTTCGTAGCGTTGATTACCATCCCGCTTCCGGTCTCCGCGAAGTAGGCGGCGAAGTCGTCCACGTCGTCTCCCATGAGCTTCCGGTACTTCGCTTGGGTCGACCCGCGGTCTCGGGCCTTGGGGGCGGTCAGTGGCTCCCGCCGGAACTTCTCGCGGATTCGCTGCCATTGCGGGAACTCGGCCCCCTCCCTCCTCGTTCCAAACGCCGACGAAGCCGCCTCGATGAAGTGCGCCCGCTGCTCCGCCAGCCGCGGCGTAAGGCGGCCGGACTGATTCTGTGGGGGCAGCCGCTGCCTCACCACCTTGCCGTTCCGCTCGAAGACAAGGAGGGGGTAGGTCTCCTCCCCCTCCCTGACCCACACCACGGGCGTCACGTCAACCCCTGAAGGCTAAGAGTCCCGTT
>JAKBKR010000082.1 GCA_021832495.1 bacterium
TTCCGATCTCGACGAGGCCATAGCGCGAGCTGACGACGCTCACGACCTCCTGGTTGTCCTTGCGGGCCACACCACGGTAGTCCGTCAGGTAGTCCCCGCTCGGGGCCCTCAGAGGCACGATTTCGAACTCGGGGACGGACTCCGGCGTGGGGTAGTTCTCGTAGGCGGCGCGGCGTTCGGATTGGGTGGAGGCGAGCATGGTTCCTCGGGGACGAGGGAACCATGCGACACGAGGTCGCCTCCTCAGCGGAAACGTCGTCCGAGACGTCGCACGCCTGACGGGCCTGACACTGAGATCGTTACCCCGTGCTCTCGGGCAGATTCGAGGAGAGCCTGAAATTCTTCCCACCGTTCCGACAGGAAACATTCGGTCTCCCGATCATCATCCGGCATCCCGTCCTGCCAGGACACCCTCACGCTCTGCAGTGTCTCCGCACATCGTGCCTCAGGACGCATGTATCGATCTGCCGCCTCGCGGAGCCTTAGCTCGACGAGCCTGCATGGCGCCGGGGCGCCCGGTTCCATGAAGTTCCATTTGAGGTCCCACTTGGTAACAGGGGCGTCGGGGAAAAGATTGAGTACCGGTTGGCACGGAAAGTTCGACTGAGGCTCCCCCGGAATCATCTCACAGTGTCCTCGGAGTTCAGCTGGGAGGGCGATTCCTCCACCCGGGAGCAGGCGGGGAGCACGAACCGCGACTACGCTCTCACCCCAACTCTTGAGCACCTTCCGAGCCCAGTCTGGTAGGTCGCCACCAATCAGCACGACTCTCGGCGGCATTCCGTCTTTTCCTCGAGCCTGACCGACGCGCAGAAGGGCCTCCGCGATCTGTTCATCCGATGGCTTCTCCGGAAGGTCGACAAATACGGCGCTTGAGGTCGGCATGCGGCTCACCCTGATGCTGTACGACACCAACTAAAAGTGGCCATCGGTTGGTGACCGGCTGGGTCCGCAGGTCAGAGCCTATCACGACTCTTCGGAGACCGCCACCCGGGGTACTCCCTGTCCCACTCCGCCACGAGCGAGTCGTGCTCGCGCTTCCTCTCCCGTTCCTCCTTCCAGATGCTATCCCAATCAGGCTGATACGGGGACACCCCGGGCCTGGCCCGCCCGCACCCGCGACAGCTGAGCGCGAGCTCGTAGCTCGCGTCGCCGCAGTGCACACAGGTCCAATCTCGGCGCCGCGACTCCCAGCACGGGCCGCACACGAACTCGAGGACCCTCCAGCCTGAGATGGGGTCGTCCGAGAACGAAGCGCATCCCCCGGTAGGGGGGAGGTCGGGCGGATGGAGCTCGACCGCGATGCCGCAGCGGTCGCAGACGACGAGAATCGGGTTGGACACGGCGCACTCTCCTCACAGAGGGAGGAGAGGGCGCGGGGCTTACGTGGGTGGCTTCCGGAAGGTCGCGACCGAGCGGTCCAGGTCGAACGCGACCGCGAATTGCCGCAGGAACTCGTCGCCCACAAGTCCGTCGTAGATGATGTCCTGGAACATGACCGCGGGGTCGCGCTGGGAGATCGATCGGGCCCCGTCCACGTGGACCTCCCCGGTGATGGGTGCGAAGAAGCGAGTGTAGCGAAACCCCGTCTCGTCCACGCCCTCGCGCTTCACCGTGGAGGCAGCGTTGGGGTCGACTCCCAGTTCGGCCATGAACTTCGAATGGAGGATCAGGCAGTCCGTCCCCGAGTCAACCTCAACCTCCACCGAATGGCCGCTAGGAAGGACCATGCGAAGGTAGGCCGCGAGCGAAGGCCCCTCATGGATCAGGCGGATTGGAGCGACGGACCCTACGAAAGCGGGGTCCTCGCCGATTCTGACCTCGCCGCGTAGGTAATCGATACTGAAAGTGGTGCCGTCGAAGAAGCCGAGCGAGAGGATGCCTGCGATGTCGTCCCTGTCCGGGGGGAGCTGCCCCAGATCGAAGAGGGCAACCTGGACCTCCTTCCTCTCCAGCTCGCCCAGTCGGAGGGAGGGGAGTCGAGCCATGGGGGTCGTCACCGGCTGCCCGGACATTCTTCGACCTGTGTGAGCCTCCCCAGTCAGGGCGGTGTCGAACCTTCCCGCGTGACCTTGAAAGAGTAGGTTCACTCCGATTCCGGTGTCGAGAATGAAATGGGAGGGGTGCGAGCCATTCACGGTCACGGGGACCGTAACCATGTGCTTCGCGACTCGCGAGAACGGGACCGGGTTGCCCATCCCCATCGCGAAGTCAGCCCGCGCTCTTCTAGGTGTCGCCTCCTCACGCCGGCAGCACCAGCCTCTGGTCCTGCCGCGGCGCCAAACCGCCTACCCCCTCCGGTCGATCCCCTCGAACTCGTCGAGGACCTTGCCGAGTCCCCACTCGTCGCCGACTCGAACGTCCTGGAGCGACGTGTAACCCCGCTTCTGAAGCCAATCGACCCACACCTTCTCCTTCCGCATAAGGCGAAGGGGGGAGGCGTCGGCGAGTTCCACCCGGATGCTCTGCACGAGGGCCTTCAAGGGAGGAGAGGAAGAGGAGACGGTGACTGATGCCCCCACGGGGGCCCCTTTCGGGGCCCCCGCCGGTGTGGGGACGGAAGAGGTTGGCCGGAGGTACTCCGGCCCCGGGATCCCGAACTCCCGGTGGAGTCGCACCAGGAGGGCGAGCTTGGCCCGGAGGTCGGCCTCAATCACCGCGTTCACGCGGACGCCGAGCTGCTCCGCGGTCTCGCCCGGGAGGCTGTAGTCGGCGTAACCCGCGCGGACCGACTCGAACTTCCCGGCGTTCACGGTCAGGCCCCCCGAGGACCAGGCCCGGCCCGCCTGGGGCGAGGGAGAGGCCTCCTCCTCGGCGTGGGCGGCGTCGGAGCCGAAGAACCCCGATACTCTCCGAGATGCCGAAGGAGATGGGTTCTGAGGGAGGCCCTGGCCTGCGAGGACAGGGCCGGCACCCAGCAGGGCCAACGGGACCGCTGCGGGCGCGGCCGGTGCCTTGGGCGACGGCGGAGGCTCGAGGGTCTTGGTCGATGAGGAGGGCGCCGCCTGCGCGGGCGGCTTGGGGGCCGCGAGGGTGTTCGCGGGCACGAAGGCCGGAGGGTGCGCACTCTCCCCGTTCCAGGGGGCGGGCTGGTTCGCGGACCCATTGCTTCCGTTTCCCCTCCATGTCCCGGCATCGGGCGAGTGGGCAGGGATCCAGGTCTTGCGGGGATGGGACTCGAAGTCCACCACCACGCGGACGTCGGGGCTCGGCGGAACGACCGTTCCGCATCCGTCGGCACATCGGGCAGGGTATCGGGTTCCCGTCAGGGTGCGGAGCCTCATGCCCCCTCCGGGTGGGCGCTGGCGTTCTCTCGGGGCGGCTCGGGGTCGTGGATGTGTTCGCACATCTTCGTTCCTCGCGAGAGCGGGAACGAAGGGTGCGAGGGCGGACCCGGCTACAGCTCCTGGGGCGGCTCTTCCGCACCGGCTTCGACTACTTTCTCCATAAGGGTCTCGTAGTCCGCCCATGGATGGAGGCGGCATCCCCACCGTCCAAGGTCTTCGTCGTAGTGAGTACGGCCCCCTTCCTCGTGGAAGACGAGCGCGTCGGCCTCGGGGTCGAAGTCGACCACCCCCTCTTCGGGGAAGAGGTGCACCTGCTCGGCCCCCAAGACCCGATCCTCGATGCGGGTCCCGAGGTGGGCCATCTCCCAGTCCACGCCGTGAAGGGTCGCCCGCAACGGCCAGTAGATGAAGAAACGGCCCTTGAGATGGAAACGGACCAGACGGGCAAAGTGGCGCAGGTGGGGATCTTTGCCCTCCCGCGGGTCCTCCTCCATCAGGACCGCGTCGTGACCTTCCTTCCGAAGGAGGCCCACGAGGAGGGCCCTCACGTCGATGGGCCAGAGCACTTCGAGGCCACGACGGCTCCAGGCCCGCGGCAGGTGGCTCCCGAGTTCAGGTGGGAGCTCGGGATGGTGACCGGGGGCCCACTTGGTGGGCCCCATCATGAGGATCCAAGTCATGCCTCCAGCCACCGATGGACCGTGGCGGGAGGCAGGAGGGCCTGGTCTCGCTTCACGAGCGCTCGGTAGTGGTCCAAGTGGTCGAGGACCTCCTGGCCCTTCTTCGTGATCCGCAGGACCACCGGGAGCGCGACCCCGCGGGGGGTCTTCGTCCCACGCGAACCCGGGAGTACCATGAGGCTCGCGAGCCCCAGGGTGTCCAAGTGGTCCACTGTCTCCTTCAGAAGCTGGGGGTGCATCCCACCCGCCTCCTTGCGGACATCAGTGGGTCGATGGGGTTTCCCATCCCGCAGGAGCGTGAGGACCGTGAGCCCGGCATCGCTACGGATGAGGTAGGCCGCCGGATCCTTCTCGAGCTTCATGGTCGGGATACCTTCAGGAATCCTGAAGTCCTCTGCGGTATTTGAACTCTCGGCCATCTCCAAGGTCATGGACTCTCGCCGGAACTAGCGGCCCCCGCCCCAGTGTCGAGCGACCGGAAGTAGCGGGCCGGCGCCCCCGAGAAGCCGACGGCGTGGAGCACCTCGGTCACCTTGTCGTAGAAGACCACCAACTCGAGCTCGAGGCCGTGCTCAGCGAGCAGGGCCTGGACCTCGTCGGCGACGAGGTCCACCCATGCGTCGTCGGTGGACCGCGTGAGGACCGTCCCCGAGGGTCTGGCGCGAGGGGCAGGTCCGGAAACCTGGTCGACCCAGGCGTCGCCCTGGGGGCGTTCTTTCGGCGGATGGCGCTGGCGGGTGGGGGTGCTCTTCGGCATGGCCCGTTCCTCGGCGAGCCGGGAACGGGCATGCGGGGCTCAGCCGCTCAACCCAAGCACCTTGTGGAGCGCCACGTCGACCTCATCCATGGCGGGGCAGAAGCCGACCAGCCGGGCCCGATGAAGAGGCACCGCGGAGAGGTCGTCCAAGCAAACCTGCGAACGGAGTGTGAGTCCCATCGAATGGCCCTCGTACGACTCAGGCCCGAACGTGAGACGCGTTTCAGCGTCCCGAATTGCAGACGTGATCGGCGCGCCCAGAAGGCGATCCGTGAAGGGGCCCTTCACGTCGGGGGGTTGTAGGAGGAGGACGAGTCGGGGCGAATAGGTCCCGTCCGACCTGCGGAAGAGGGTCGAGACGACGTGTCCCCTCGCTTAGGGGGGCGGTACATCGTTCTCATCGTCCTCCCACGTGTCCCGGTGCAGGTCGGAGAAATGAGCGATCTCCTCTTGCTCCTCCTTCGTCAGGCCCAGCTCTTCGGCGGTCATGCCGCGCTTCTTGGGAGGCCTTTCCGGGGTCGGCGTGGGAAGCCGTGCCGAGCTCTCGACCACGCCGGGAAAAGGCTTCCGCAAGCCCATAACAGTTTCTTCGTCCATCGGGGATGACGAACCTCGGAAGACGGGGTCCGTCATGCGAGGGGGCCTCGTCCTCCCTCTTCGAGGATGATGAGCGTTCGGCTGCCGCCCGCGCCCCCCAGCCTGACGTCCCGCCGGACGAGCCCCTTCTCTTCGAGCCCGACGAGGTGGCGCCAGAGGCGCGCTGAGGTCGGGGCACGGATCCCAACCTCCCGGCATCGGGCGATCAAGCCACTCCTCAACTCCCCGACCGCGAAGGGCCCCTTCGCGGCTCGGAGGACTTCGAGGAGCGCCGCCTCGAACCCTTCCGCGTCGGCCCCATGGCGAGGCAAGGCCTTCGGGAGGGCGACGTCCTGGGGCTCCACGTGGAGCGACCCACGCGCCTCCGCGCGGGTGCCTGCCTCCGCCAGGAGGTCCCCCACGATCGAGAGGCCCCGGCCGCGCGCGACGACCAGGTCGGCCCAGGCGCGGAGGACCTCGGGCCCGGGCGGGACGTGGAATGCGAGCGCCGCCCGGGTTCGGATGGCCTCGATGAGATCGGGCCCTTGGATGGGCCGCACAATCGTCCGGATGGTCTCCACGCCTTCAGGTGCGAGGTCACGGACGCCTGAGGCGAGGACGAGCAATGGGGCCAGACCTGAGGTGCCTTCCGGGAGGATCTCCTGGGGGCGGGCGAGGGCCCGGACGACGCGACCGAACTCCCCCGACGAGTGGGCCTGATCGAGCCACACGACGGCGGGTCTCCCGAGTGACCGCAGGCGCCGGAGGAGGAGCATTGACAGGAACTCCGTCGAAGCTCCTTGCCCCTGGAAGGCCGGATCGATCTGGCGGAAGAGGGCCTTCACGAGCAGCCCGGGCGTGCGGCACGTCGAAGCGTCCACGCGCAGGATGGTCGGCGAACGCCGTCCAACGAATCGGTCGGTGAAGGCCGCGAGAGCGCACTCGGCGATCGACGTGGTCCCCGAGCCGCGGGGGCCCACCACCGACACGACGGCCCGCCCCTCGCGATCCAGGGAGGCACGGACCGCCCGCTCCAGGTCCTCAAGGAGATCCTCGCGGCCGATGAGGACGGGGGTCCGCCAGCACCGCTCCGCAACCCGATAGTCGCGCCAGAGGCCCTGGGGTGGGGTGCGGAAGACCCCGAGGTCATGGGCAAGTTCGGTCGCGGCCGCGCTGATGGACGGTGTTGATGGCATCGGTCCCTCTCACGGAGGGAGAGGGACCGGGCCCGCGGAGATTCTCACCCGATTCGAACGGTGAGGTCAAGGTGGGCATGGATCGTTTCGTGTCCAGGGGCGACCGGCTCGCCGACCAGGACCCGCCACCCCACGACGTTCAGCAGCTCCAGGTGGACCCTGCAGACGTTGAGGGAACGCTTGCCAGTGTATCCGAGACCAAGCGCGCGCAGCTGGGTGTGTGAGGCGCTGACGTTGCAGGACCGATAGGCGTCGAGGACGCAGGCCACAGCTCTCCGGCCCTTCTCCCGTTCCAGGGCGAACGCCCGAAGATAGCGGCCCTTGTGGAGTTCGCAGAGCGCGGCCCGCATCCGTTCACCTCCTCCTCAGTGGAAGACGAGGTTCGTGCCAAGGAGGAACTTCGCGCAGGAGTGGCAGGCGTGGATGAGGCGGCCCGACGCCCGGGCCACGAGGGCGTCCACGGGCCGAGCGGCCTCGCACCACCAACAGACCTCGCGCCGGCCGCGGCGCTTCACTTCGGCGAAGCCCTCGAGGTCCCTGGTGATGCTTTGCATGCTCACGCGGAGGGTATGGCTCCCGAGCGCCATAACTTGTCACCCCTTCAAAGACCTGTAGGGCCGTCGGCACGGGATGCCGAGCCGTACCTTCGTTGACGTAACGACCGTCCACAAGACCCGAACCAAGGTCGCCCGCTCGCGCGCCCTACGCGTTGCCATACCCCGCATCGTCGTCTCGTTTCTCGAGCTCCAGCCCGGGGACGGGTTGAAGTGGGAGATCGACACAGTGGCCCGGCGGGTCACGGTGGAGAAGACGGAGAGGCCGCAGCGGCGGTAACCGGTCGGCGAATCGGGCGCATCCCAACCACCTCGGCTGCCCGGCGGGGCGGAGGGGCGGGAGGCAAGTCTAGATGAGCTGCCAGGTCGGTGCTGAGCCGTGGTCCAATCCTCCCCAGGCGCGATACCCCCCCAGATTCGTCAGCGCATCGTCGATAGTGTTCTCGGGGCAAAGATACCCCTCTTTGGAACTCTCGATGACCCCACCTTCCTCTCCCATCTCTACGACCTCAGCCAGATCGCGACCTCAGACGGACGATTCAGCAACGCGAGGGGGGATATCTGGCAGCACACCGTAAACAACAGCGATTGGGATCCGGATTGGTTCATGGCCGACCAACGCTTCGATCTCCTGCATGCGCCGGACGAGCTGTTCCTGAAGCTCCTGACTGAAATGCTCCATCCTCGGGTTCGTCCAAACCTGGAACAGACCAAGGAGTTGCTAGATCTCTTCAACGAGGAGCTGAGACCCTACGGATACGAGATCTCGCCTGAACGAAAACTGGGATCTGCATGGACCTATACCTTCGCCAACACGTTGAAGGGAGGAGCAGTTGCGATTTCGTCGGCGACGAGAATCGCCGACGTCCTGTCGTCCGAGTACCTCACGAAGCAGGCGGCTTCCCTCCAGGACGCCGTTACGTCCTCGCCTACGGAGGCGATTGGGAAGGCCAAGG
>JAKBKR010000083.1 GCA_021832495.1 bacterium
CCAGAGCTACGGAACAAGAGCTTAGGTAGCGTCGATGGACAACACCCTCTTCATCCTGGCCCTGTTGGTGTTCGCCACGCTCTACATCGGCCTCGGCGTGTACCTCTTGTGGACCCTCGTGATCACGATCCTCGTGATCCTGGCCTACCTCACGGGGGTCTACAAGCACGTCCTCGACAACTACCCCTACAATGCCGGGGAGAACCTCACGACGGTGCTCCTCATCGCCACGACGTGGGTGGTCTTTATTGTCGTGGGCCCGAAGCCGGTGCAGTTCTGGGGACCCAGCCTATTCTACGCGCCGCCGCCGGAAGCGTTCTTCGCATCGATCGCAGCGGTGCTCGTCATCTTCGCCTTTGTGGTGTTCATCATCTTGGCGATCATCCTGCCGCACTACGAGCGGCGAGGCGGTATGGGTGCTAGCGGCGGCGGTAGCCAAGGGGACCAGACGGTCGGCGCCGGCTGAGGTCCGGGGTCTCCGCCAGAGGCTTATTTAGCCTCCCGGTCTCCCCGGCGGCTGCGGGAGCCATGGAGAACGACCTCGTCCGGCAGCGACGGCGCAAGCTAGAGGAGTGGGCGAGCCAAGGGCATCCCCGGTACCCTTATGCGTACGCCGACCGCACCCCAGTGAGCCGGGTCCGGGAAGCGGCGGCTAGGCTCGAGCCGCAAGGCGTGGACCGGAGCCGGCACTTTCGGGTGGCGGGCCGCCTGTCCCTTCTTCGGAGGGTCGGTCGCAACACCTTCGCCCCCCTTCGGGATGCGAGCGGTGTGATCCAGATCCACTTCCAATCCGAATCGATGGGAACCGAAGACTACGACCGGATCACCGGGCTCTTGGATGGGGGAGACATCGTCGGGGTCGAGGGTTTCGCCAGCCGTTCCCGCACGGGTGAGCCTTCCCTCCTTGCGAGCTCCCTTGAGCTCCTTTCGAAGGCGCTCCTCCCCCCACCGGAAAAATGGCACGGGATCAAGGATCCCGAGGTCCGGATGCGAAAGCGGCACGTCGACCTGTTCACCTCCGAGGAAGCCCTCCAACGCTTTGCCGCGCGCTCGGCGCTCACGCAGGCGCTTCGGATGGAACTTGCCCGACGCGAGTTCCTCGAGGTAGAGACACCCGTGCTGGGCCGGGTCGCCTCGGGAGCCGCCGCCCGCCCCTTCCTCTCCCGGTATCATTATCTTGACGAGGATTTCCGCCTCCGGATCTCGTTGGAACTGCCGTTGAAAAGGCTTCTGGTCGGGGGGTTTGAGCGGGTCTTCGAGATCGGCAAGGTGTTCCGGAACGAGGACATGGACTCGATGCACAGCCCGGAGTTCACGCTCTTAGAGCTGTACTGGGCCTACGTAGACTACGAGGATGTCCGGAAGCTCGTGGAAGATCTGTTGCACCATCTTTCCATACGAGCCCAGGAGATCCTCCCGGGCGAGCGGACGGACACCCTCGTTCAGTCGTTCACCCCTCCGTTCCGGCAGGTCGATTTCGGGGAAGCGCTCGAGCGGGAGAGCGGGATCCCGGGGATCTTGGATCTGCCAGTAGAAGAACTGCGCGCCCTCGCCCGCAAGTACGGTGCCCGCATCACCGATACCACTCCGGCGGGAACCTGTCTGGATAAGCTCTTCGGGCACTTCGTGGAGCCGAAGCTCATGGAACCCACGTTCGTTTACGACCATCCGGCCTCGACCACACCCCTCGCCAAGGCGCACCGTTCCAAACCCGGCCGCGTGGAGCGTCACGAGCTCTACTACCGCGGGATGGAACTGACCAACGCCTACAGCGAGCTCAACGACCCGGAGGACCAGGAGCAGCGCTTCCGGACCCAGGCCGAGGCCCAGGGGAACGAGGACACCACGTACGCGTACGACGCAGATTTCGTAGAGGCCCTCCGCTACGGGATGCCCCCGGCCGGTGGCCTCGGAATCGGGCTTGATCGCTTGTGGATGATCCTACTCGGGTCCGAATCCATCAAGGATGTGATCCTCTTTCCCCCGACCCGCTCGAAGTAGCCATTATATCCCCACCACGATGTGGCCCTTCCCATGCCGATGGACAAGATCTCGTTGGCCGAAGCGCGGAAGATCGCAGAGAAGAAGGGGCTAAAGCCCGGCCTCGTAAAGGGCACGGAAGGGATCCAGTTCACGCGAGGGAAGAACGCCCGAATCGCTCCCGTCAGTTGGGAGGAGTTCGAGCGGGCGCTCAAGAAGCGCAAGCTCGCCATCTATGAGTCCGGCGGGTTCCTCAAGGTCATGAAGGCCTGAGGACGGCGGCTTCACACACTATACCGCCGCCCGGCATAAGGCTACTCCCTTGCCCCGGGATCAAGCATCGGGACCCGGGAACAGGTATTATCATCCTCGGTAACCTTTACCTTGAGGAGATGAGCCCCACGACGAGCCCCGAGAGCATCGATCCGCTCCAGTTGCGGTCGCTCCGGGTAGCCTACGGAGAAGTGGTCGCAGTGGACCAACTCTCCCTCACCGTGCGCGAGGGAGAGATCTACGGTCTCATCGGGAGCAACGGGGCCGGAAAGACCTCCGCGATCAAGGCGGTCATGGGCCTCCTGGTACCCCGGGGTGGCGAGGTGCGGGTCTTTGGAAAGGACCCCGTGAAAGAGGGGATATACACCCGGACGGTGACCGGATACGTTCCTGAAGTCTCCATCCTCTATGATGCGCTCACGCCCCGTGAGTACCTCGAGTTCGTCACCAGCGTGCGCCGACTCGGTGGTTTCCAGGAACGCCTCATGGACTTCGCCACGGCGTTGCAGATCGAAGGGGAGATGGACCGGGCGATCTCCACGCTGTCGAACGGGACCCGCCAG
The DNA here is from genome assembly GCA_021832495.1 of bacterium. GTDB lineage: Archaea > Thermoplasmatota > Thermoplasmata > Lutacidiplasmatales > UBA184 > JAJYEA01. The sequence goes on from JAKBKR010000083.1 coordinate 2,817, forward strand.
AAGGTCCTCGTCGTGAGCGCGCTCCTCCACCAACCTCGGCTCTTGGTGCTCGATGAACCGTTCAACAGCCTGGATCCCCGATCGGTACGCATCATGAAGGACCTTCTCCTTGCCTATGTCCGCAATGGGAAGCGATCCATCCTGTTCTCGACCCACACGATGGAGGTGGCGGAACGGCTATGCCATCGCGTGGGGGTCCTCGACCGCGGCACCCTCCGTGGAGAAGGGACGTTGGAAGAACTTCGGTCCCAAGTGAAGCTACCCCAAGCCACGCTCGAAGACATCTTCCTTGAGTTGACCACGGACCGTGAACAGTTGAACCGGATCGTGGACCGGCTTGAGGCCGCGTGAGCATGGATTGGCGGGAACGACTACGCCTGTCCAACTGCCTGTATCGGGAGGTGACCTTCCAGGCCATCTATGCCCTCAAGAGCGGCAATGTGTTCTTCTCGGGGGATCGCAAGCGCGAGCAGGAGGGGCCCGCCGTGGCCCAACGGCGGGTGCTCCAGTCAAAGCTGACCGTGGCCGTGCTCTTCATGCTCACCTTCCTGGCCTCGGCCTTCGCGCTGCGGTACGGAAGGGAGTTCTTCCCCACGACCCTCTCTACCCTGTATTTTGATGGCACGATCATCTCCCTCGTCCTCGTGGTGCTTTTCTCCCTCGTCTGGATCACCGGATTGCAGGTCGCGCTTCCGTTCGTGAGTTCCCAGGCCACCACTGCCTTGCTCGTGCTTCCGGTGACGGAGGAGGATGCAGCGTGGGTGAGCTTCTTGGCTTTCCTACGGCTCTTCGATGCACCCCTCTTGACCGCCCTGATATTTTTCCCCATGGCCGTGGGCCTCGCCCTCTCCTCGGTGCTGGCCGGAGCGGCGGTGCTGCCCGGCGTCTTGGCCACGGAGGTGCTCGCCCTCGCCCTGTCGCTCCTCACCGCCAAGTTCTTCTCGCGGAGCGTGAGCGGTGCGAGCGGCGGGAGCCTTCGCAGCCTTGCGGTGCGCTGGCTCTATCTCGTACTCTGGACCATCCCGAGCCTTGTGATCACGATATTCATCACTTTCTCCGTGCAGATCATCACCGCCTTGGGGGATTGGGAGTTGAACGCGCCTCTGGCCCTGCAAGCGGTCTTCGCCCTCTTCCCATTCCCGTTCGGTCTCCTTGCGGCATCGTTCGCCACGCCACCTGTGGTGGGCGGACCCTCCAACACCGTGACCATCGCCCTCGCTCTCGTCTATTTCGCCGTCGTGGCCGTATCGGTGCGCTGGATCCTTCGCGCACCGCTCGCCCTCAGCCGGATCACGATCGTGTCCGGCGCCCGCAGGCTTGCGGGGACCCGGCTCATCGTCACCCGGCCATCCATGGCCATTTTGAAGAAGGACCTTCGGATCGCCTCCCGGACGCCCGCCTATGCATTCCTCCTGCTTCTCCCGCTCCTCGACGCCTTCGTGCTAGGACTGTTCACCTACCTCGGCAGTCCGGCCCCGATCTTGGCGCAGCGCTATGCCTTTGCCGGAGTGACCGTGGCCGTGCTTCTCGCCACGTTCTTCGGGCCGGTCTTCTTTGCCACGGAGGTGATCGGGTTCTCCCTGACCCGTACCCTCCCGCTCTCCCAGCGTACCCTCATCCTCAGCAAGACCTCTTTGATCGCGCTCGTCTATCTCATGGCCTTTGGTGTGGTGGCCGTCCTGGTCGCATCGCGGGTCAACGACTTTCCCGCGTTCGTGCTCTTTGCGGTGATCGAACTTCCAGCGGTCATCGCCGCGGCCTTCCTCGAGATCGGCGTGCTGCTCGAACGGGCCAAGCGCACTGGCGTTCCCATCGCTTCGCTCTATAGCGGAGCGTGGTGGACCACACTGGTCGTCGTCCCGGGGCTCGTCGTTTCGGTGGCTCCGCTCGTGTCGTACACTTACTTCACCCTTCCCTATCTTCCGGCTCTCGTGTGGATGGCCTTGCTTTCGCTGTCGCTCGCCGCGGTCGTTGGAGGGATCGTTCTCCGGGGAAAGAACATTCCCGTGTGATCGACCATGGTCGCCCGTCTCCGAATCGGCTGCTCGTCGTGGACTTCGGATGCCTGGTGGGGCAAGGTCTACCCCCGGACCGTGAAGCCCGGCGACAGACTTTCGCTCTATGCCCGGATTTACGATTCGGTCGAGGTGGATTCCTCCTACTATCGTGACCCCGGCGCATTTCTTGTGAAGCGCTGGGCGGCGGCCACTCCCGAAGATTTCCTCTTCACGCTCAAGGTTCCCCGGGACCTTCTCGACCCTCGGATACCCCTCGACATCGGAAAGTGGGCCTTCTTTCTGGACCACGCCCGTCTGCTCGGAAGGAAGCTCGGGGCATTGCTGCTACAATTCCCGCCGTGGTTCCGACCCGGGAAGGCCTCCCCCTTCCTCGAAGGCCTCCTTTCCAACTTGGATCCGACCCTCCGTTACGCCGTGGAGCTCCGCGATGCCGGCTGGTACGGCGGGTCGGTGTGGGACCGTCTCCGGAAGGAACTGGGCGACCGGAACATCGCCCTCACATGGTCCTACTTGACGTACCTCACCATCCCTCCTGAACTGACCACGGACTTCGTCTATGTCAGATTCATCGGGGACCATGTGGCCGTGCCGGCCGAGACGCACGGCGAGATCCGGATCGACCGTTCCTCCGAGCTGCGAACGTGGGCAGAGCGAGTGAGGTCCGCGCAAGACCGGACCCAGAACATCTATGTGTTCTTCAACAATCACTTCCAGGGGTTCGCCCCTGAGTCCGTCAATCTGTTCCGGCAAGCCCTCGGGATGGAACCGGTGGACTACCTCCACGGTACCTTCAAGTAATTGCGCGAGTCCTGCTCCCCGATGACCGAGCGCTCGTTCCAGGAATACTATCCTCCCGAGCTCTCGTACTGCTACGGATGTGGACGGCTGAACCCTCAAGGCCACCATCTCAAGAGCTATTGGGAGGGTGAAGTGAGCGTCGCCCGCTTCACCCCCGAGCCCTACCACACCGCCGTGCCGGGCTTTGTGAATGGCGGAGTCCTGGCCTCTCTCGTGGATTGCCACGGTACGGGAACCGCAGCGGCCGCGGCGTATCGCTCCGAGCAGCGGTCGATGGACTCCCTTCCAACCCACCGGTTCGTCACCGCCTCTCTCCGGGTCGATTATCTCAAGCCCACCCCCATCGGTGTCGAACTTCGGCTCGAAGGCCGGGTCCGGGCCATCTCGGGCCGGAAGGTCATCCTCGACATCGCGCTCTCAGCCGGTGGTCAGGTCACCGTCAAGGGGGAAGTGACCGCAGTCGAGATCCCCCCCGGCATGTGGGAGGCTGCCCGGGCCGCACTCGCCTCCGGACCGGGGTGAATGCAATCGGTCCATGGTGAAGAAGAAGACAGCCCGTGAGGTCAACGCAGAACTGCGACGGTCGCACAGGCCCGAGAGCATCGTATCGACCTACGGGTACGACCCACAGCGGTCCGAGGGCTCCCTCATCCCACCGATCTTCCTTTCCTCCACCTTCGTCTTCCCGAGCGCAGAAGAGGGCGAACGCTCCTTCCGCATCGCCTACCACCTGACCCGGAGCCGGAAACCGGCCATCCCGAGCCTCATCTACACTCGACTGAACAATCCGAACCTCGAGATCGTCGAGGACCGGTTGACGCTTTTCGAGACCGGCACAGAGGCAGCGGCCGTGTTCTCGAGTGGTATGGCGGCGATCTCCACGACGATCCTTGCGCTCGTGCGCGCGGGCGAATCCATCCTCTACAGCTCCCCGGTGTATGGGGGTTCGGACTACCTTTTCGAACATCTTTTGCCCCGGATGGGGATCCACACCGTGGCATTTGCTGCCGGGGCGGGTGGTGACGCGATCCGAGGTTTGCTCGAGCGGGAGGCTAAGGCCGGACATCCTCCGGCCCTAGTGTTCATCGAGACCCCGGCCAACCCGACCTGCACCCTGACAGACATCGGGGAGGCCCGCAGTGCCGTGGATGCGTTTTCCCGGCGGAACCGGAAGCCCGTGTACCTCGCGATCGACAACACGTTCCTCGGACCGATGTGGCAGCACCCAGCCGAACTGGGGGCGCACCTTGTGCTCTACTCCGCCACCAAGTTCATCGGTGGGCATAGTGATGTGGTCGCAGGAGCCGTCCTTGGGAGTCGGGCGCTCGTTGAGGATCAGGTGAAGGTGGCCCGCACGATATTCGGTACCGTCCCTTCTCCGTTCGATGCGTACCTCCTCATGCGTAGCCTTGACACCCTGAAGATGCGGATGACCGCCCAACTCAAGAATGCGCGGCACGTGGCCCAATGGCTCCTGCGGCAACCCCAAGTGGCCGAGGTGAGGTACCCGGGACTCCTAAAGGACGGGGACCCACAGAAGGCCATCTACGATCGGCAGTGTCTTGAACCCGGTTCAATGATCTCCTTCTACGTGAAGGGAGGTAAGAAGGAGGCGTTCCGGGTCCTCAATTCCCTCAAGCTCATCAAGCTCGCTGTGAGCTTGGGAAGCACCAAGACGCTGGCCGAGCACCCAGCCACGATGACCCACTCCGACCTCGATCCCAAGGAACGCCGACGCCTCGGCATCGACGACCGGATGATCCGGCTCTCGATTGGAACGGAACATTACCAGGACATCATCGCAGACCTCCGCGAGGCGTTCGCGCAGCGTTAGCGAGCGGTCGGGTCTCGTCAGAATTGTCGGGACATGATGCCACGAGGTCGGAACTGCCTCGGAGCCGCTCTTCCCGTGGCAAGAAGGCGTAGGACTGATTCAAGGTCGAATCCCGCGTTCTATTCGAGGTTGTAGAACAGATTGTCCCCATTTCCCCCGATCATCGGGTTCGAGTTCAAGGAGTCACTGGCAATCTCTGAGGAAGCGACCCAGACATTCGATACCTGTGCTGGATTGGGCGTAAAGATCGCGAGTTGCTGCGCAATGTGTTCTGCCTCGTTGTAGAGGAGCGCTCGCTGCTGGAGGTTCGTGTCGTACGCCGCCGAGCTCATCAGGCTGATCATTTCGTTGTAAGCGTAACCTTGGCAGGCCTGGGTTACTCCAGCACTCGCCATCCACTCCCATCCGGAAGCAGTGCACGCCGTGTTATAGGATCCCGTTCCCACGAGACCCTGCCACAGTGCATCTCCCTCACCGTAGGTCGAGTTCGGATAG
>JAKBKR010000084.1 GCA_021832495.1 bacterium
ACAAGCACGCCTTGGCCGTCCGGACCCGTCCCCGCGTACGTCTCATGGATATGTCCTCCCGCATAATATCCGCATCCCTTGGGTAGTCGGGCCAATGGGACCCCGGTGACCATGCCTTGCAACTCGGTAGGCAGGTACTCTAAGATGGCGGCGTGGTATAGGAATATGTGGAACCCCTGCTCGGCGAGGAATCCTTCGGAGCGCATGGTCTCGAAGGCATGGGCGTCCAGCCCCTGGGTCCTCCCGGAGACCCCGGCAATCACGGCTCCGGTGGGTTCGTCACGTACCCAAGGAAGGTCCCAGGCCTGCCCCTCCTCCATGCGGGGAGAAGGAGCCACACGGGCGAAGAGCCCACCTTCCGATAGCACATCGAGCCAGCTGGTTTGGTGGACCACGTAATCGTGCGAGCCGAAGATGGCGTAGACCCGTATCCCTGCGTCATGCAGTTCCCGCAACGCGGCGGCGACCGGGGCGGCTTCGGTAGGCTCGGGGGTCGGATTGTGGAAAAGGTCGCCGGAGATCAACAAGAACTCCGATCGGCTTTCCCGAACCAAATCGAGGGCTCGGAGGACCGAAGCCCGGAGGGCCCCTTGCAATCCCGGGTCCCGGGGCCAAGCGCCGATGTGGGCGTCGGCGATATGAGCGAATCGGAAATTTTTCAAGCCCGTTCCCGGGATTTCTTGAGCATGGCGGCGAAAATGCCGGCCATCGGCCCCAGGATCATGATCAGTTCCTCCGCCGTCAGGGAGGTCACTCCCGAAGGACCGCGGCTGACGGAGGGGGTCGGGGCCGGGGTCTCTCCGGAGATCTGCGATGGGGGAGGGGGAGGGCCTCCCAATTGGTCCTCCAGACTCCGGATGTCTTCGGACATGGCCGAAAAGAGTTCTCGTGCCTCCTCCAAGGTGATCTGTCCGTTCTTCAGACGAATGAGAAGATAGTTGCGCCGATTTTCCATCGAGGAACCCCTGATGGCGCATTGCAACCAAGGCGAACTAATAATATTGTCGGGAAGCGGGCTATCCCATCCTTGACCTAGGGGTGTCTCGGCGTTGTTTCAACCCGTGGAACCACCGAGCCCGGCCGTTTCTCGGGACGAGTTGGGCTTCCCGGTGATACGATCCTCAGGAACGCGATCTGGACCCGGTTTCAACCCTCGGGAATGTAACGTGTCGAGCCAGAGCTCCATCATAAGCAAGAGCACCCCGTCCGTAATGATCCCGGCTATCGGGACGTACCAGGCGAAGCTGTAGAAGAGCCAGCCGGATTCTCCCCCTAAGACCGCCAAATACCACGTCGCTGCTGAGGTGGCGAGTGGAGTGACCACCGTAAGCATCCCGATGAAGATGACAATAAGCCAATTCGCCCGCATCCCTTTCGGCTGACCCCTCCAGGGTCGAGATATCGCTAAGGTCACGGAGGCCCCGCCTCCGATGGCAGCCAACAACCCACCGAACGCTATCTCAAAGGCGCTGAGTGCGGGGATCGTCAACTGGAACCAAGGGCTCAGTACCATGAGGATCGGAAAATCCCACCATATCAACTGACCGTTCCAATACTGCATGGAGAACTGGATGGTGCCCCCGGTCGACGGCAAGAAAGAGAGATACAACCCCAACCAAGCCGAAAGGATGGCATAGAAGATCCATAGCCCGATGGCGAGGAGCCGCCCGTGATGTTGACGGAGCTCGCCTCGGACTTCCCGTAACGCGAACGATCGCAGGATGTAACTCCCACTTGACCTCATGGCAAGGAACTGACCATGGATTATCCGGGTAAAACGTACCGCTTGGACGGACCACCGCCAACGAGGGCGTTCGCATCGATAGGAAGTGATGACGAAGGTCGGTCTACCACGTCTGAGGGGGTTTCTCGCCTGGGGCCACCGAGGGAACCGAGGAGGCTGGCTCCTCCTCTTCTTCATCCGGAGAAACTCGGGGAGGTTTGTGACTGCGGGCAACAAATATGACGGCCACGATGAGGACCCCGGCCGTGCTGATGCCAAGGGCATCCAGTTGAAGTTTGTTCAGGCCGAAGGTGGATGCCGGGGAACTGGGAGCAGGAACTCCGATGTACACGTGCCCGAACATCCCTTGCTGAAAGTGTCCGGGTACTTCACAAATGAAGGTGAGCACTGCATGGGTTGGCAACTGAACCGGGGGCGTGCTCTGGGGAGAACCGGCAGAGATCTCTGGGACGATCCGGGCGAGGGGAGGATATTTCACGAAGTACGAATCCACCTGTTGCGGTGTCCAGTTCGGGGAAAGGGTAGTGTCGTTCGATATCGAATCTAAAGTGAAGTTGTGCGGAGTGTAGCCGATCACTCCCACGACGAACACCACGGGAGCTTGGGTCGGGATGCTCACCACGTCCGGGTCCCATGTGAGACCCGAGGTGCCATTGAGAAAGACCTCCCAGTACCCGCTCGAGCTGTTGAGAGGATGCACAAAGTGTTCGTACGAGTCCGACGGAGCATTTCCCAAGGAGAGGGGACTCCCCTGACCGGTTAGCGACAGGGTGATAACAAAAAAGAGGACGGAGGCCAACATGACCATTCCCCCGACCACGGCCCGGTTGCTCCCTACACGCATCGCGGCGCCCATTCAGACGCAGGTATATAACAACTTGGAATTTGACCGTTGAAGACCGTTGAATTTCGGAAAGACTTAAATCCGGGCCCTTCTCCCACGCGCAGTGATGAACAGGGCGCATCTCCGCTGGCGGCCCCGATTGGCGGCGGTCTTCGTCCTCTTGTCTTTGCTCCTCTTGCTGTTTGCCGTCCCCGGCATCCCAGCCGGGATCGCTTCGGCCAGTTCGAACGCTTCCAACCCGTGCGGACACATCCTGAGGGCCGCCAACGGTACGGCCGGGCCCGAGGTGGAATGCTTCCTGAACGCGACCGCCGGTTTGACCTTCGACCCGAACCAGCTTGTCGTCCCAGCAAATTCCACCATAGTGTTCCACGTCGGGGATGTGGGTGGTATCCCGCATACCTTCACCTTGGGTAACGTTAGCAACGACTCAACCCTCGCCTCATGGACCCAAGCCCCGAACTCTGTCTCCCCTGCCCAGCTCTACAAGTACTTCGCCTCGCACGAAGCAGTGAACCTCACGTTGGATGGGTCTGCGGCCGGGAACACATCTTCGCCTGTGACCCTCCCAACAGCTCATGGGGTCTACTACTATGTCTGCCTCGTTCCGGGACACTTCCAGAGCGGAATGTATGGGGAGCTCGTGATGGGTCTTCCCAAGCCCATTCCCTCAGTGGCCCCGACCCTCAACGTTCCCGTCCAGTTTGGGATTGTAGCCTTGGCCTTCGTCGCCCTCGCAGCCGCCGCCATCATCATATACAATGCTCAGAGCTTCGGAGGGGTCCGACGGGGTTTCGTCAAGCTCTTTGAGACCGAGCAGGCCGACCCCAACAGCCTGCGCTCCTGGCTCTTTACCACGGACCACAAACGCATAGGGATACTCTACTTGGCGACGTCGATATTCTTCTTCTTCATGGCCGGCAGTTTTGCCCTCATGATGCGGACCCAGCTCTCGGTCCCCAACAACACATTTGTCAATGCTCAGGTCTACAATCAACTTGTGACGATGCATGGGCTCCTCATGGCCCTGTTCGTCCTCTCCCCGCTCGGATTCGCCTTTGCGAACTACATCATTCCGCTTCAGATGGGAGCAAAGGACATGTCGTTCCCCCGGCTGAATGCCCTCAGCTATTGGTTCTTCGCCTTAGGGGGCTTCCTCCTTCTTTCAGGGATATTCCTTCCAGGGGGGGCTGTCTCCTCCGGCTGGACCTTGTACGCACCGCTGAACGAGACCCCGTACCTCCCCCAGCCTGGGATGGATGTGGGTATCCTTGGGATACTCATGCTGTGCATTTCTGTAGTCCTCGGAACCACCAACATCTTCACGACAGTGTTCCGTCAACGCGTCAAGGGGTACAAGCTCCTCGACCTGCCGATGTTCACCTGGGGAATCCTGTTCACGCTGATCATGGCTTGGATTGCGTTCCCCGACCTCATGGCTGCCGTCGTCCTCCTCATGATGGACCGCGCCATCGGCTCAGAGATCTTCCTCTCCAACGTGGGGGGAACGCTCCTATGGCAACAGGTCTTCTGGTTCTTCGGACATCCCGAGGTCTACATTCTCATCTTTCCGGCGTTCGGGGCCATGTATGACATCGCGAGCGTCTTCTCTGGTCAACCCATCTTCGGGAAACGCTACGTGATCTACTCGATGGCCGCCATCGTGATCCTGAGCATGGCGGTCTGGCTCCATCACATGTTCATGACCGGTGTGAACCTGGGATGGATCGACTTGCAGTCGTTCACCACACAGGCGATTTCCATCCCATCGGATACGCTCGTCCTAGGACTCATCTTCACTATGGCCGGAGGAAACATTCGGTACAAGTCCCCCATGCTTTTCACGCTGGGAGCGATCCCGCTGTTCATCATCGGCGGCATCACCGGTGTCCTAACGGGCGTCCCGGCACTCGATGTGGGCTTCCATGGGACCTATTGGGTCGTCGGGCACTTCCATTACATGCTGGCGGGTACCGCGCTCTGGGGGCTCACCGCAGCCACATATTTCTACTATCCGAAGGTCACCGGCCGGATGCCCAACGAGAACATCGCCAAAGTCCACCTCGGATTCGCCGCATTTGGTGTGAACATGATCTACTTCCCGATGCTCCTGCTCTACAACATGCCCCGCCGGTACTTTGTCTACTCCGCAAACCTGGGTTTCAATGACCTCAACCTCATCTCCACCATCGGGGCGTACACCTACGCGACCGCGCAACTGATCTTCCTCGCCAACCTCCTCTATAGCTGGAAGCGGGGACAAGTGGCCTCGCGCAACCCCTGGCAGGCCTGGGGGTTCGAATGGTTGACTTCTTCCCCACCGCCAGCGTGGAACTTCGATGGGGACCCTACCATTCGTGGCACCCGGATGTCCGTGGAGCCTTCCATGGAGCACCCCCATCCTCCCCATCTGAGCAAGTGGCCGATGTTCGTTGGATTGGGGTCGTTTCTATCGCTCTTTGGACTGGTGGTTGAGCTCTATTGGGGCAACCCGATCCTCCTGGTGCTGGGGCTCGTCCTCGTCATCCTTTCGATGGCGGGTTGGGCATGGGAGGATTTTGCCGACCGGATCCCCGAAATGGATCACGGCACCCGGGAGCTCTGGCCCTTCGGGTCGCTCTCCAATGTGCAGTTCGGCACCATCGTCTTCATTAGCGGAGACCTTGCCTTCGTGGGCGCCATGGTAGGCGCGTACGCCTTCACCACGTGGCAAGCCGCGTACTTCAGCGACCCGCTCCTCTCGCTCGCCGCTTCCGGCAGCACGCTCCTCACCGAGCTCATCCTCCTTTCCTTGGTCGGCAGCATTGCCTTGGCGATGGTCGGCCTCTACGGTGCACGTTCGCGGAACCTGGCGCTCGCCGAAACTGGGATTGTGGGTACCATCGTTCTCGGGGGCCTCTTCCTGGTGGCATCGGTCCTGAACTGGCAAACCCTCACAAATTCCGGGATGGGAATGTCCACGGTGGGGGTCAACCTCACAACCTCCATGTTCTACGATTTCTCGATCATCCACATTGTCCACGTCGTGGCGCTCATCGGGGTCATGGGGTATTTTGCCGTCCGGGTGCCAAAGCTCTTCGAGTTACCGGACCACTCCATGGGCCCCGATGGCAATAAGGCTGGATCCCCCTTTGATGGGCTAGCCGCCGCAACGTACCTGTGGGTGTTCATTGCGGCCTTCGGGATAGTTTTGACCGCCGTGTTCTTGATGTGAGGATGGGAGGGAAACAATGGCAGGTACGGTGAACGGAAAGGCCCGAAGGGACCTCTTGGCCGGTGGCCTCATCATGCTCGCGGCGACGCTCATCCTCCTGTGGTTCGTCGCCAATCTCTACTTCGACCGCTGGGGGATCGGCGGGTTCCAAATGAGTCCTTTCCTTCCGTACCCGGTCGTGAGCGGGCCCTCGCTCAACTATGACCATTGGCTGGGCCTGTTGCTGGTGTACCTCGCCTTCGGTATCCCGATCGCCGTGGTCGCAATTGGGGAGGTCTTCTTGGTCGCATGGAAATGGCGCGCGCGACCCGGCCATCCCGCCCCTTCAGATGGTCTCCAAGAGAATATCATCCCGACTTCGCGCCGAGGAAAGGGGTCGCGGACTCTCCTTACCGTCAACATCCTGGTAGCCGTCCTCCTCTTCAGCCTCGCGGTCTACAGCCTACCCATCAACTCGCTTTTGCTCGGGCAGCCCCCGGACCCACCGAACACCCTCACTGTCAGTGTGAAGGCCTTCCAGTGGGGCTGGACATTCATCTACCCCAACGGGTACAGCTCGACGGGCTCCGCCATCCTTCCGACCAACGAGGAGATTGTCTTCAAAGTCTGGAGCACCGACGTCATGCACGACTTTGCCATCCCCAGCCTCAAGGTGAAGGTTGACGCCTACCCGGACCACAACAACACCGCCTGGACCATCATCTACCAGTCGGGAAGTTACGAGGTGTTCTGCATGGAGCTCTGCGGGGTTGGGCATGCCTACATGACCGCCACGCTGACGGCGGAGCCGCAGGCCCAGTTCGCCCAATGGTACAATTCGACCGGGACCACCTGAGGAACGCTTTCCGGGGGGAAAACCTTCCCCTTACCGCGACCATTCTTCTCTTCGTCACTGCCGCGGGCATTCTGATCTGGGTCGCCTACGGGCAACACCTGATCTTCAACACCTTCGCTGCCGCCTCCTCGGTCGTGTTCTTCGCGGCCACATACCTCGTCCTTCGGCAGACCGTGATGAAAGGCGCCTTCGAGCGGTTCGCGCGTTATGTGCGCAGACCGGTCGGCGCAATCATTTTCGTCGGCTACCTCGCCCTCCACTACTTCCTCTACGGGTTGTTCTTGGAAAGGCTCCTCATCGGGTTCTACGGGGATGTGCCCGGTGGACCCCCCGGGGGCTCCCCGCTCTATCTCTCCACAGGTATAGTGTATCCCGAGTTTCCCGTCGGTGGGTTCTTCAGCATCCTCTCAAACCCGTCGGTCACCCTCTACATATCCTCGAACTATGGCATCACCCTGATCCCCTTCAGCTTCTTCCTCGGGTTCCTTATCGCAGTCTTGGTGATCGCCAACATCGAGGTCGTCTCGGACGTTTCGATCTGCCCCGCTTCCCGGCGGCGTCGTGCGTACGTCGTGCTCCCCTCCCTGGGCATCGCCGTGGGTAGCTCTTGCTGCCTATCTCTTCCCGTCCTGGTGACGCTCGTGATCCCGGCGGCAGGGGCGCTCTCCTACACCACGGCCGCCTCGTACCTCGCCTTCTTCGCCTTCCCGGTCGCCACCGCGGTCGCGCTCATGCTCAATCTCGAACATTCCCGTGCGATCCTCCGGCAAGTGACACCACCCATCCCGGGCCCCACGGGGTGACCCGCGGTCGGCCCATGGATTGATATCGCCACCGAGCTGTCCACCCCTCCGGAACGGGTCTACATGCGCTTTAACCAAGGAGCCCTCGAAGCACACCGCTTCAACCTCCCCATCGTGGACCATCACGCCCATCTCCGCCATGACCCATCGAGCATGGAGGCTGTGAAACGTTTCGAGCGCCTTGGGGGTTCCCATATCTTTCTCGCCACTCAGAACTATGGGCCGGACGTGCCGCTCTCCATCGAGGACTACCGTTCCCAGTACGAGACCACGCTTACCATTGTCCGATCCATCGCCAAGGAAACGACCGTCCAAGCATTCCCGGTCCTCGCTCCCTACCCAGTGGACCTTGTCCGTGCGGCACCCAGATTGGGGTTGGCCCGAGCGATGGAACTCCAAGTGGCTGCCCTAGACCTGGCCGGAAAGTATGTTCAGGAGGGGTTGGCCGTAGCACTCGGCGAAGTGGGCCGGGCCCACTTCGATGTCCCGGGCGAGGTGAGGGACGCCTTACGCTCGG
>JAKBKR010000085.1 GCA_021832495.1 bacterium
GCCAAAGTCGCTGACCTGCGGGGCGACCAGAACTTCCTGGTGATGCCGGGGGTCGAACGGTTACGACGCTCCCGTCCTGAGGATCATAATGTGGTCGCCGCTCCGACCATGCGTCCCGGTGGGTTCTTCTAATTTCTCAGCGATGGGGAAACAGGGGGACAGGAATCCGTTCGATTACACCCGGAAACCCCGGGGGAGTAGGAACGGCATCCTGGTTATCGAGCTCATGGTACTGACCGTATCCGTTTTCCTGATCGGCGTGGTGACGGGTGCTGTCCTCGCGCTCATGGAGTATGAAGGGACCTTCCCCCAGGTCAACTCTTCCACATGGATCGCCATCGGTACCCTTGGCGTGGCGATCGCTACGGCCGCAACGGCAACGCATGAAGCGCTCAAGGAGCACCGGAGCCGGACCCCGAACCTCCAGTTGGTCCTGATGGAGTCCACGCACCCCCGGGCCAAGCCGACGGACTTTGGTGGTGTGGTCACGGTAAAGAACCTGGGTCCGGGTACTGCGCGGAATGTCATCGTCACGACCTTTGCTTATCCGGTGGGTACGGTCCTCACGGAATCGCGCGACGAAGCTGTCGGGGCGACGACGTGGTCGGGAGTGGAAGAGCGCGGCGCCTTGGATGCCGGAGAGGCTTGGGTCATCCAGGCCGAGGAGTTCACCGGCTCTGACGTCAAGGTCCTGCCGAAATTGCCCCCCGGCGATTACTACTATGAATTCCTTCTCGAAGCGGAGACCGTGTTTGGGTCCAAGACCCGACCCGTACGGGAGACCCTAAGCCGTGTACGTTCCGAACAGGACATCGGGGCAGGCCCCATCAAGGTCTTCCGCTGGAAGATCGTCCCCGAGGCCGAAGCCATGGCTACCCGAAGGAAGGCCGAAGCCGTCTGGCGACAACGCGCCGAGCGATCGGATTCCGGGCCCTTGCGCCATTGAAAGACGGCTACCTCCCCATCGCTCCTTCCGCTTGCAGCCACAAACAGCCTAAATGGGGATTGCAGTAACCCAAGGACGATGGTCATGGCTGAAGCGAAGCGAGAGATCCATTGGCGCCCATGGAGTGAGGAGGCTTTCGCTCTCTCCCGGAAACTAGGACGGCCTGTTCTCCTCGATATCGGGGCAACCTGGTGTCACTGGTGTCATGTCATGGAGGAGACCACCTACTCCGACGATGAGGTCATCCGCTTGGTGGAAGAGTTCTACGTGCCGATTAAGGTCGACCGCGACCGGAACCCAGAGATCGACCGTCGGTATCAGTCGCTTGTCGGCTCTGTCACGGGAGAGGGAGGATGGCCTCTCACGGCGATCCTGACTCCGGAAGGGGACCTCATCACGGGCGGTACCTACTTCCCGGCCAAAGATGGGGGAGGGCGCCCTGGTCTGCGTCGGGTACTCCGGGACACAGCGAATCAATGGCGCACGCGGTCCAAAACCGGAGGCCTCGACACGTATCGCCTAGGCACGGGTGAACCGAAAGTGCCCTTATCGTCGGATGGGGAGGCACAACGGAAGTTCCTCGGCAGTGTATCGGATTCTATCGAGACCAATTTTGACGAGCTCCATGGCGGATTCGGCCTGGCTCCGAAGTTCCCTCACCCGTTTTCGGTCTCGCTTGCGTTCGCTCTGGATCACAGTCAACACAACGAGCGCTTAGGTCGTATCGCCCGGGAAACCTTGAAGCACATGGCCGACGGGGGCATCCACGACCAGCTCGGTGGGGGGTTCCACCGGTACTCCGTGGACGCAGCGTGGCACATCCCTCACTTTGAGAAGCTTGCCATCGACCAGGCCTTTCTTCTTAGGAATTTCCTCGAGTTCCACGCCGTCTCGCACGATGAGGAAGCTCTATTGGTGGTCCGCGGCATCGTCGGATTTTGCCGGGAAGTGCTCTCGGATTCTCATCCAGGATTGGCCTCGAGCCAGGACGCAGATCGCTTTGCGGGAGACGATGGCAGTTACTTCACGTGGACCCGACGGGAGCTTGCTGAGCATCTCACGCGAGAAGAGCTTCGCGTGGTCCAGCACCGTTTCGGCATCGACACCGACGGGACCATGCCTCATGACCCCGACCAGAACGTGCTCTATCGGCTCTTTTCTAACAAAGAGATCGCTGTGGCGATGGGGTTGTCAGAAGAAGAAGTGGGAAAGCTCCTCGGTTCGGCCCTGCAGAAGATGCGGGGCCTACGCGCGTCCCGTAAGGCACCTACCGTTGATGCTACCCGATATGCCAGTGTGAATGGCTATCTAGCCGGGGCCCTAGCGCTCGCAGGAAGAGTGCTCGGAGACGCTGAGCTCGTGCAGGCTGCGGAAGCAGCTGTGGGCCTGTTCATCTCTCCAAAGATGGCTCAACGTGGGGTTCCCCATGAGGTCAGCCGGGATGGCGACCTGCGCGGATGGGGAATTCTGGAGGATCAGGCATCGATAGCCTGGGGTCTTCTCGACCTGGCAGAAGTGACGGGAAAAAAGTCACTTCTGGACAGTGCCCACAGCCTGCTTGAATTCATCTCCACCAAGTTCACCGATTCATCGGGCTTGCTCTCGGATATTGCGCCCGACGTGTTCGACGGACATATCCCCTCAGGCGCAGGGCAACAACGCTTTCCACTGGAGGACGCGCCCCTTCTCTCTCCCAATGCAGCCGTGGCTCTGGCGTGGGAAAGGTACGCGGACCTGTCGGGAGAGGCAAGGGCTACCGATCGGACGCGGGAGCTCATCACAGCGGCGATTCCTCATCTGGAGGGGACCGGTTTCTTTGCCTCAAGCATGGCGCTCGCCGCCCATTTGCACACAATCGAGCCCGTCAAGGTCGTGATCGTCGGGGATCGTGCAAGATCCCAAGAGCTATTCCGCTCCGCTCTCACAACGTTTCATCCTCGTAAAGTGGTTTTGGATGGTCGAGCGTTCGATGGGTTGACGTTGCCGCCGGGGTCCGAAGCCTCTCTCTCCCAGGACAGTGCTGACGCTCTGGCCATCATTTGTATCGGGAACCGTTGTCTCAGTCCGGAAAGAGATCCCGTAAGGTTGTCCGAAAGCATACGGACGGCCGGTCGCGGCGCGAAAGATGGGAAGGGACCTTCGCTCCCCGGGTAACGATACTAACAAGCTAATACCCCCCCTCGCTTCCGTCGACTCGATGCCGCGGGTCAGCGTGGTAATGGGAAGCAAGAACGATTATGATTGCATGTCGAGCGCTGTTTCGCTCCTGAAAGACTTTGGAGTGGAGACGGAGGCTCTGGTGGTGTCTGCGCACCGAACTCCGGAACGACTCTTCGAATTTTCAAGGAACGCTGCCAAACGTGGCATTGAGGTCATTATCGCCGGTGCCGGTGGGGCCGCCCACCTTCCGGGTATGGTCGCCTCCATGACAACCCTCCCAGTCATCGGCGTCCCTGTTCCGAGCAAACACCTTTCGGGCATCGATTCTCTGTTGTCCATCGTGCAGATGCCGCTCGGGGTACCGGTGGCGACTGTTGCCATCGGTAATGCTGCCAATGCCGCTCTCTTGGCCGTGCGAATACTTGGTCTTAGTGACCCTATACTGGCGGGAAAGATGGAAAAGTATATGGCGGACCAGACGGCAAATACGTTGAAAGCCAGTTTAGATTAGTAAGGTGAGCACCCTGTCAAATCTCCGGGTCGGAAAGGGTACGCAACCCGTACTTTGCATACTCACCGAAAAGGTCCGCCAAATTCATGCCCCTAGTACAGCTTACCCTATAATGCAAGATCCGTGAAGGGACCCATGCATTGGGAGAGTCCAAAATGAAAGTAGGGATCATTGGTGCTGGACAGCTCGGGTGGATGATGATCACCGAAGGGAGGAAGCTGCAGCACCAATACCTTGTTCTTAGTGAGAATCCAGGACCGGCATCCGAGATAGCGGACGGAAATTTCTCTTTAAGGGATTATCGGAGGTTTGTCGATAAGTGTGATGTGGTGACCCCAGAATTCGAACACACGAACCCCTCGATATTCGAGTACGCCCAAGAGCAGGGAAAACTCCTTCCTTCCATGGACGCTCTTTCACTGAAAGTCGACCGCTCTCTAGAGAAGAGTTTCTTGGCGGAACACGGGTTCCCGGTTGCCAAGTTCAGTATCGCCCGAGAAGGTGCGGAGGCAATCAAAATGGCAAGGGCGTTCGGTCGTTCAGTGATCAAAGCTTCGCGGGGGGGATACGACGGAAAGGGGCAGTACTACATCGGCGAGAACGGGAGGTTGCCCACGGAAGCACTTACCGCGCCGGGCTACGTGGTGGAAGAATTCATTGAGTTCGAGACAGAGGCCTCGATCATCGCGTCCCGGGATCGAGACGGAGCGAAGCTCTTTCACCCACCCTCACTGAACAAGAACCTGAATGGTATCCTGTTCTCAAATGAGGCTCCCTGTGAAGATTACGGCATGAAGCGGATAACCTCTCGGTTGATGGACTCGTTGGGTTACGTAGGGGTGATGGCCGTCGAATTCTTTATCGTCAACGGGAAAGCCATCGTGAATGAATTTGCGCCTCGAGTGCATAACTCGGGCCATCACACTTTGCACGGTTCCTCCATATCCCAGTTTGAACAACACATCCGCGTTATCACAGACCTTCCCGTGACCTCACCCGAGCTCTTCCGACCTAGTGGCATTGTCAATGCCGTCGGTTTGAATATCGATCGACACCTTCAGGAGGCCGTACTCTCGATCCCAGAGACGCACTCGTACTCCTACGGGAAGCAAGAGACGCGCCCCGGCCGCAAGATGGGGCACGTTAACCTTACCGCTGAGGGCCTGAAGACCTTGAGGAATAGGTCGGCTCAGGTCGCAAACGCCCTCTATGGCAACGACCCATCCGAAAATTTCGGTTCTTGAGCCAAACCTTGGTCCCCGCGCCCCGTCCTCCGTTTTCTGCCGCGGACATGGATTACGCGTCCCTCGGCAGCGCGCACTAGGCGGTCCATGACGGCGAGACCTAAACCGCGGATGGGTATCCCCTCGACCAGCATTTCTTGGACACCCGAAGCGTCGGCATCTCTCAGAACACGAAAAAGACGAGAAGCCACAGTACTGGGAGTGTATCGCGAACCGAATTTCCATACCCCCTCCCCTTTCAACGGGGACTCCCAGCTCACTAAGAGCGCCAAGGATATGCGCAGCCGGCGCATTGCACTCCGACGTTGACGCATCGCCTCCCAGACCAAAGAAGGGGGACCAACGTAGAGCGTCACCCTTGCCTTGGGAGCATAGTGCCGATGGCGCAATCCGGGAGACCGGGGCGGGTTGGTGTCCGTCGCGGAATTCTCTCTGAAAAAGGTAGGTAACTCGATCGACGGGGCGACCTTCCGAATTCGTTCAACGGAAAGCCCCCCGGGGCGCAGTACCACGGGCGGGGAGGTTCGGACATCAATGACCGTCGACTCAACCCCGATCGGCGAGTTTCCGGCAAGGAGAAGGACGTCCACCTTGCCAGATAGTTCTTGCAACAAGTAAGCTGGGGAGGTGAGGCTGGGCCGGCTTGAGAGGTTCGCGCTGGGAGCGGCGACGGGAACCCCCGCCCCCGCAATCAGCTGACGGGCAATGGGATGGTTTGGAACGCGCACCGCCACGCTGTCCATGCCCGCGGTCGTCACTTTAGGAACATTCGATCTCGCCGGCAACACCAAGGTCAATGGCCCCGGCCAAAAATTGGCGGCCAAGCGCTTGGCCAAGGCAGGCACCCGTTGGGCCACGAGGGGAAGATCGTCGACGGAGGACAGATGAACTATCAATGGATTGTCGGAAGGTCTACCCTTGACGCGAAAGATGTCACGTACGGCCTTTTCGGAAAGGGCATTGGCCCCGAGCCCGTACACGGTCTCCGTGGGAAATACAACAAGGCCTCCCTTCCTTAGGACGGCGGATGCATATGCTAGCGCCCTTTGGTCATTCTTTCCTCCGGCAAGGTGAAATATGCGGGTCCGACGACGTCGGAGTCGTGCCTTCTTGGATTTGCGCATAAACAGCCTCGGCCCTCAGTGGAGGGTCATTGGCCCTGTCCTAAGGAAAATCCCGGTTTACCATCGAAAGTGAAAAGCCCTTCGGTCTTTATGGGAGGCAAACCTGCCTTCACAAGCCGGGATTCAAGTGCGATGATCTCTTCATGAGTGACTTTTCCAATACCGTTGGGATTTTGGAAGCGGCAACGCCAGTGGTCAACACAGAAGGTCTCAGATATCCCGCCGGGATAGACTTTTGTCCCTCGATTCGTGATCATCACAAGGCGGAGTTCGGGAGAGGACAATTTCTCAAGGTCCTTGCCCAAGGCCTCTGGGAAGCCAAGCCACTCGACAAAGACATCCACGCCCACGAGTTCCTTGTGTGCGCGCGGGCGTTCTCGGGGTTTAGCAACAATTGGGGGACTGTGCACCGGGTAGCTTACTTCCTTCAACACCTGCGGTTTCGTTCCAAGACGTTCGATCACCGCGGTCGCAAACTCGCTTGTGCCGACCTTTGCTTTTGAACGGGAGGGATTGTAGATGTCGTATGTGTGTACTCCATCTTCGATGGTTCGTAACCACGCGTTCTGAACTCGGGTCGCCACATCCCCCTGTCCAATGTGAACAAGCATGCGTACCCCAGCCAAGAGCAATCCGGATGGGTTCGCCATATTTTGTCCCGCGCGTTTGGGAGCTGACCCGTGGATCGCTTCGAACATCGCCACTTCACTTCCTATGTTCTCGCTGCCCACTAGACCGACAGAGCCCGCGATTTGAGCGGCCACATCGGACAAAATGTCCCCGTAAAGGTTCGGGAGAACCAGTACGTCGAACTGTTCCGGGGTATTCGCCATCTTTGCCGCACCAATGTCGACGATCATGTGCTCGCTGGTCAGGTCGGGATACTCGATCGCCACCTCATCAAACACCTGGTGGAACAAGCCATCAGTTTGTTTCATGATGTTGTCCTTGGTAAAACACGTTACCTTGCGACGGCCGTAGCGACGGGCGTATTCGAAGGCGTATCGGACCACTCGCTCTGTACCGGGTCTTGAAATCAGCTTGAGGCACTGGGTCACCTCATCTGTTTGGCGATGCTCTATTCCGCCATAGAGGTCTTCTTCGTTCTCACGGACGATAACCATGTCCATTCCGGGATGCTTCGTCGCGATGAACGGCTCATAGGAAAGGCACGGCCGAACGTTCGCGAAGAGCCCCAACGCTTTTCGAACGGTCACATTGAGGCTCTTGAACCCACCGCCTTCCGGAGTGGTCACAGGGGCTTTCAGGAACACCTTGGTTCTTCGAAGCGACTCCCAGGCTGCGGGTTCAATGCCGGCGGTGATTCCTCTATCGTAGACCGTACGGCCTATCTGGATCACTTCCGGAGCTAGGCGCGCCCCCCCCGCCTTTAGGATGCGAAGGGTGGCATCCATGATCTCGGGGCCTATCCCATCACCATACGCTACCGTGATCGGCACCGCCGAACCGGACGCGTCACTACTTGCGGTCGACATGTCACCGCATAGGTTTCACACTATAAATCCTGCGGAGTTTGGCTTTCCCGTGCACCCTCGAATAGCGGGTGGCCGGGGGGGCAGTTCTCTTTCCTCCGGATGCGGTGTCCATCCATCAAGGAAAGTCCCGGTCGCCCTTTCATGTTCGGGCGGACCGTGGGTCCGCCTTCCTACGGCCCACGAGCTTGCGCCGTTCGCCCTTGAGATCCGAAGTCTCCCATGACTCCGTACTTCTTGCGGCGGCTTTTCGCGGAGCTCTGGTCTTTATCGGTATTCTAGGTAGCCCGGCGCAGCGCAAACGTCCAATTCAGGTGAAAGACGGAAATACTCTTGGTCTTCTGTCGAGTCATGGCCTGGCGGATATTTGAACTCCCAGCCGAGAAGAAAGAGGCGCTTGAACTGGTATTGCAAGACAATGTTCTTTGGCGCCAAACGCGAATATTCAAGGAGGCCTCCCTCTAC
>JAKBKR010000086.1 GCA_021832495.1 bacterium
CGTGGCTCGGCGGCGGAACTGTAGGAAAGTTGTCCGGAGATGTCCCTCCGCAAGACTGAGGAGGAGCGGAGCGAAGTCGGTGCCGTCATACACGGTGAGGACATTGAGCGCTTCCGGGTCACCGAACCGGGCATTGTACTCCAACAGGACAGGGCCGTGCGCGGTCGCCATGAAACCTCCGTAAAGGACCCCCCGGTAGTCCAGCCCCTCTTTCCGCATCGCGCTGACGGTCCGTTCCATCACGGAGACCGCTTGGTCCCGATCGGAAGCGGTCACGTACGGGAGGAGATGGTCGCGGGTCGAGAAGGACCCCATCCCACCGGTGTTCCCACCGAGGTCCCCATCCAGAGCCCGCTTGTAGTCCTTGACGAGCGGCATCGGATACACCCGTGCCCCATCGACGAACGCCATCAAACTGAACTCCTCGCCCTCAAGGCGTTCCTCGAGGACAACGGGCTGGCCTGTGCTCTGCAATAAGTCCTTGGCGAGCTTCCGACCCTCCTCCGCGGATGCAAAGTCCACGCCCGCCACGAGCACCCCCTTCCCACCGGTCAGCCCGGATGGTTTGACTACCAGGGGGGTGTTGCCGAAATCGGCCATGGCGGCATCCACATCGCCTGCGGAGCGCACTATCCCGAAGCGCGGCGTCTCCTGGATCCCGTTCCGGGCGAGGAACTCCCGGGCAAAAGCCTTCGAGCTCTCGATCTGAGCCGCCTCACGCCCCGGTCCGACCGTAGGGATTCCGGCAGCGCGCAAGGCGTCTCCCACACCGGAAGCGACCGCCGCGTCGGGACCGAGCACGGCCAACTGCGCCCCGACTTGCCGAGCGCGAGCCGTTATGGATGCTCCATCCTCCACGGAGACGTTGAAATACTCTGTCGCCCGTCGTTTCAGTCCCGGGTTCACGGTGGGCGCCGCTACGTAAAGCTGCGCTTCGCTCCGGTGAAGGGCTTCCCCAAGGGCGTGTTCCCGTCCTCCGGCTCCTACGAGCAACACCCGCATCTGGGACATCGTCCTTCTACTTCCGCCCCCGGGGAGAAACCCGGCCTTCTTAAGGGCCGCGTGCAGCATCGAGGTCCCCGTGGGGATCCCAGAGCCCCCTCGACCTCACGTGTACGTACCCAAGTTTATTAGGGGAGATTGCCTGACAAACCCCGTGAGACTGCCGCGATCCGTCACATCGCTTCTCCTACCCGTCCGCGTTGTCTGGGTCGCCCTCTTAGCGATCGCACTCTGGGGCATCTACTACCTTCAGGGGTCCGGGTGGTACGAGCTCTTTCTCTTTCCCGTAGCAGCCCTCACGGATATCGCCTTCCAGCGGATCCGCTTCGACCACCTTCGACTCCCGGAGGGTGCGCTCGCAACAGCGGGATTCCTCATCTTGCTCTTCCCTCCTACCTCCTCCCTCCTGCTTTCCGGGACCGCGACGATCCTCGCCTTGACCCTCAAACACGTTATCCGAAGGGCAGGGGTCCCCCTGTTCAATCCGGCGGCGCTGGGCGTCCTGGCGGGAGCCGTGTTCCTGGGTCTTGCCCCCTCCTGGTGGGTCGGACTGGGAACGCCAGGATTCATCCTACTCCCCGTGCTTGGGGCCCTGATCTTCTGGCGGAACCTCTCCCGGTGGGAGGTCGTCACCAGCTTCTTCCTGGCGTACGCCGGGATCGCCTCGCTCTACCTGTTCTTCTTTCAGCAGATATCCACACCGGACCTTTTCCTCCTCAAGATATTCGATCCGGCGACGGTATTCTTCGGGCTCTACATGGTCAGCGAGCCCCGTACCTCACCAGCGGATCCCGCGCTCCAGCCTTTGTTCGGCGCCGCGGTGGCCATCGGAAGCGTAGGGCTCAGCCTGGTGCTCCCCACAACGGGCGTCCTCGTGGCGCTCATCGGTGGGAACGTGCTCCAGTTCGTCTTCCGCCTCCGGGCGGCCCATGCCCCGGCGCCTTCCGCGGAGCGGAAGAAGAAGCGCCGACACGCTCCGTTGTCCGCGGCCGAGCGTTGGTCGATCCCCCGCCGCGTAAGCGCCGGGATCGCCGTGCTGTTGCTCCTCGGGTTGGTCGCTGCGTCCACGGGTCCTTCCGCAACCCCCGCCCCGCTCGTGGCCACCAATCCGACCGCCCCTCCCTCAAGCGGTGGGTCCACGACCTATTCCAACTGCCAGGCAGACAATCCCTCTATCCCTTCCGCTACCTTGTCGCAGCTCCACTCGGTCCTCGGGCCATCGGTCATCTTGAGTTATGACGCGAACACCGGGGTCGTGGTGTTCTACGATCCCGTCAACCACGTCACGGTGACCGAGACCGACCTCTATGAGGATTATGGCTACGCCGAGTTCAACGGCGACGATTACGCCGTGAGCGGGTGTTCCCCGTAGCCGCGCCGACGGCCTGGCTCACAAGGGACGGGCAGCCAAGGCCCATACCGCTCCTTCGGTCTTGCCGCAAAAGAGGCATGCCGGCTCGGGAAGGCCTTCAAAGTGGGCCGTATCCTCGAGCGTGCCCAGCAGGCTGAGGCCCGGGGTGCTCTCGACCTGCTTGCCACAGGATTCCCGGCCGCACCACCCCAACACATTCACCTTCTCCGGATCGAGCGGCTGTCCCGCGGCGATCCGGCAGAGCCGTCCCATCAACTGGTTCAGCGCTCGGGTCCATAGTGCCTGATCAAACGCGGCGAGCGCGTTGCGCACTACTGAAGTAAGTTCCGCCACACTTCCGCTGGCCCGCTCACCCAGCCGGTTGACCATGGTGACCCCTTGCGCTTCCAGCTCCTTGCGGCCCAACTCGATCCGGAGGGGAACCCCCTTCAGCTCCCAACCATAGTACTTGGCCCCCGGTCTCTCATCAGAGTCGTCTAGGACCGACCGGAAACCCGCATTCGTCAGCGTGCGCACCACTTCGGCTGCGAACGAGGCCACACCTTCGCTCCGCTCTTTTCCAAAGATGGGGATGACGACCACTTGGACGGGAGCGATGACGGAGGGGAAGACCAGCCCCTTGGCATCCCCATGCATGGCCACGACCGCGCCCAGCAGCCGCTCGGAGATCCCGTACGTGGTCTGGTGCGGAACCTGGCGGTTCCCTTCGCTGTCTTCGTACCCGATCCCGTAGGCCCGGGCAAAGTTGTCCCGGTAGTAATGCACGGTAGCGATCTGCAGGGTCTTCGAACCGCCCAGGGGCATGTCGAAGGCGATAGAGTAGTGGGCTCCGGGGAACTTGTCCCAGTCCGGGCGGCGATCCCGCAGGTGCGGGAGGCAAAGCGCCCGGGTGATCTCTTCGAAGGACCGGATGTCCTCTCGGACCTGCGTCTCGGCCGCTGCCCCGTCCAGGTGGACCGTGTGCCCTTCGAAAAAATGGATCTCGCGCACCCGGATGAAGGGCCGCGTGGTCTTCGTCTCGTAGCGGAAGACCGAGACGATCTGGTAGACACGCAAGGGGAGGTCCCTGTGGGACCGCACCCAGAGGGCGAACATCGGGTACATCGCGGTCTCGCTCGTGGGCCGGAGCGCGAGCTTCACGTCGAGCTCCGTCTTGCCCCCATGCGTCACCCAATAGACCTGCTCGTCGAAGCCCTTGATGTGCTCCCCCTCCTTCCGGAACTCGGTCTCCGGGATCAGGGTGGGGAAATTGACCTCCTCGTAATGCAACGGCTCGATGCGCGAGCGGATGAGGCGGTCGAGGAGGGACGCCGTCTTCTGTCCGAAGGGCGTCCAGACGTTCATCCCCTTGATCGGATAGCGCTTGTCCGTGATGCCGGATCGTTCGAGGACCTCGTTGTACCACTCGAAGAACGCCCGTTCCTTGTCTGGCAGCTCGCTCATTTTCGCGGGCAAACGACGCAAGGCTCTTAACTGTGTGCATGTGTTAATCATAGGTGCTATGCACCTTGTCATCTGCGTGGACCGGGACGATGATCTCGGACGCAAGGCCCGGGTCGCGGGCCCCGTCATCGGCCGCGCAGCGGTGCTGGACGCGGCTACCCGCCTCGGGGTCGCAGACCCGGAGGACTCGGACGCGAACGCGATGCTCGCCGCCGTCGGCCTATTCGACGAGCTCAGGGCGGCCGGGGACGAGGCCGAGGTCGCGGTGCTTTCCGGTGACGCCCGCGTGGGCATCATATCGGACCGGGAGATCGCCCGTCAATTCGACGAGGTACTGAAGAAGCTCGAGGTATCTTCCCTCTACCTGGTCTCGGATGGGGCCGAGGACGAGAACGTCTTCCCCATCCTCTCCTCCCGCAAGCCCATTGCGTCGGTCAAACGCATCTACATCCGACAGACGGCGACCCTGCAGGGGACGTACTACACCGTGGTGCGCGCCCTCAAGGACCGGAAGCTGCGCTTCAAGACGATCCTTCCCGCGGCGGCGTTCCTCCTCTTCCTCGGTTTTGTTGAGTCCTTGAGCGTCTTCTATGGGCTCGACATCTGGAGCTACGGGGCGGTGTTCCTGCTGCTCTTCATCGGCGCTTACCTGGTCATCTGGACCTTCGACATCGATGAGTGGATGCTGGAGAAGGTACAGACCTTCGGGAGCGACCTCCGGAGCGGTTCGATCGCCGTGTTCATGGGGGTGATCTCCGTGACGTTCTTCGTCCTCGGCTGGGTCAACGGGGATGCCTCATTGGCGGACCCCGGCTATACCACTCCGGGGGCACACATCTATGAGTTCCTCTACGCCGCGATCGTATGGTGGGTCGCCGCGGCAGCCGTGTGGGAAGGTGGCTCCGCCGTACACCAGGCGATGTCCGGAAAGGGATTCCCCCAGAGCTTCTGGGTGGTCAGTGTGTCCATCACGGCCTTCGGTGTCGAGAGCTATGCGCTCCTTTCGCTCGCCCAAACCACTTCGAGCGGCCTCTCGAGCTTTACGGGCCTCGTTCCCGATGTGGTCGGCGTCGCCCTGGGGATCGCTATGGGGGCATTTGCGGGGGTACTTCGACAGTATCTGCAAGTGCGTTCCCGGGTCACCGCCGAGATGGCCGCAGCGAGTTGAGCATCCAGGCGTTCTTCAGGTAAAGCAGGGGATTCCCCTTCCTGGACGAAAGTCTCTCTGTGTTCCCGATACGAATACAGCAACGTCGTTAACACCGTGGCGCTCGGGGCCTGAATATCTGTCTAACTATGTACATCTAAGCGCACATATATATTTCTCCGCATCGCCCACCTCCGCTCGAGCGCCTGTCGGCCACGGGTCTCTCGGGCCCCGTATGCTGGAAGGGGACAGGGCCCCGACAAGCACTGGACGGATGTGGTTAGTGGTGATTGCACGCCGTTCGGTCGCAGCGTTCCGCAAGTGGGTCCTGCTCAGGTGGTGTACGGGTTCTAGTGGGTTCTCCATGTGCTCTCCGGGCCGGCGGTAAGGGTCGGGCACTTGGGTGGGCGGTCGCATGTCAATGGTGGTCGCGATACGACTATTTACATCTATATAGAGAAAATAGACTTTCTATATATATGGTCGAGAAAATGCTCAGTTCGACCATGCCCAATCCGTCGAACGCAGGCCAATCCTCGGAAGCTCATCGGCGACTGCGCCGGTCCGGGAATTCCTACTCGCTGACCCTGCCGGCGGAATGGGTCGCAGAAGACCGCTGGAAGGCGGGCGAGTCCCTCCGGCTGCGCCGCTACCGGTCGGGTTCGATCGTGGTCGACAAAGGGCAAGACCCAGGGTCCTTGAGCATCACCTTGGGTGCCGGGGACGCGGGTCCCCATGTCTTCCGTGAATTGCTTGGGGCCTTCCTCCAGGGATATGATGACATCCTTCTCGAACATCCGAAAGGGGAACACGGGCCGGGAGGCGCTGTTCGCGAGTTCACCCGCCGCACCGGAAGCATGCTCGTGGTGGCAGAGAACCCAGGTCGAGTGGAGCTCAGGGACGGGGGCTCGGCCGGGATACCCGTACTCGCCCGGCTCGAGCGAATGCACAGCATTGCCGTCGAGATGCACGCGAAGGTGGCCTCCCGCTGGGAAGAGCTACCCTTTTCCCGGACCTTCCACATCGCGGACCGGGACGACGAAGTGGACCGGCTGGGATGGCTGGTGCGACGGAGCCTGGCCCGTTACGGTGGTCACGGCGATCCGTACTCCGCGAGGGAAGCCATACCGTTCCTGCTCCTTTCGCGCTCGTGGGAACGCGTGGCCGACCTGGCCGTCCGTATCGAGAAAGAGCAAGAGAGCTTGGCCGGGAGCCCTCCCCCTCCCTCCTTCCTTTCGCACATTCTCCACCTGCACGAACAGACCATCCAGAGGCTGGAGGAAGCACCGAAGGTCCTGACCGGTCGAGCCGTCCGACAGGCGAACGAGTATGTTGACGGACTCAGTGCTGTGGAGGCCGAACGTTCGGCGCTCGTGCAGGAAGCCGTACGTTTATCGAAGTCCGGACGGCTCCCGGGTGCCTGTCTTCCTTCAGTCACTGTGGTGCTTGAATCCCTAGTCCGGGTGGCCGAGCATCTCGCCGACGTCGGCGAGATAGTCTTGGATTCACCTGAGGGAACCTTCACACGACACCCCCATGAAACCATGAAAGAAATGAGTCAAGAAAGGAGAGAGCGAACCATGCAGATGCCATCGAACGAACGTAGGAAGGTCACCGAACGGAGCGAAATATGAGCGGAAAGAGCACACCCTCTGGAACCGGGGATTCGATCACCGGTGCGACCCCCAAGGCCGCATCCCACCCCGCGGGAAAGGGACTGGTCGTGGCCCTCATCGCTGTGGTCGTCATCGCCGCTGTCGGCGCCTCTTTCTACTACTATGAGGAGGTCTTCCTCCCCAACCAGCATAAAGGAAGCTCGGGCAAGAACAATACGACCTGCACCTCGGGGTGCGGACCCACCGCCTACACGATCTCAGAAACGGGTTCCTCGCTCATCTACCCTTACATGCAGGTGCTTGGACCGAACTTCACCAAGCTCTACCCTAACGTCCAGATCTCCCCGGACAGCACCGGGAGCGGGACGGGGATCAGTTCCGCAGAGGCCGGCCTTGTGGACATCGGAGGAACGGATGCCTATCTGGACCCCGCCAATGCGAGCAAGTACGGACTCATCAATGTGCCCATCGCCATCTCGGCGCAGCTGGTCTACTACAACATCCCCGGGTTCTCGGGACACCTGAACCTGAACGGGACGGTCCTTGCGAAGATCTATGCGGGGGTCATCACGAAGTGGAACGACCCGGAGATCCAGGCGGCGAACCCGGGGGTCAGCCTGCCGAGCAACACGATCGTGCCGATCCACCGGTCGGATGGGAGCGGGGACACGTTCATGTGGACGTCGTTTTGCTACATGTCCTGGAGCGGGTGGACGGCCGGCTACGGGACCTCGATCACCTGGCCTGCGGGCCAGCCCGGATACAAGGGCAATAGCGGAATGGTGACGGGACTTGAGTCGACGCAGTATGGGATCGCGTACATCGGGATCAGCTACGAGAGCGAGGCGAATGCGGCGGGGCTGCAATATGCGGCGCTGGGAGACCAGGCGGCGAACGTGAACGGCACGAACCCGGCGAACTACATCTTGCCAACACCGACAACGATCAGCGAGGATGCGAACTTGGGGCTGGAGAACCTGCAGCCCCCGAGCGTTGCGGTGAGCCTGATCCTGGGAGGCGTGCCCGGGGCGACGGACCTGCAACTCGGGAAGGGTGGGACGATGCCGACGACGACGTACCCGGACCCGTACCCGGACGTGAACCTCGAGTACACTTTGATCAAGACGAGCCCCAGCAACCCGGCTAAGCAGTTCTACGTGGTCAAGTTCCTGGAGTGGTCGCTGCAGGCGGGTGGGAATTACGCGGCGCAGGTGAACTTCCTACCGTTGACGGCGGCGGTGATCGGGTATGACCTGCAGGCGCTCAACTCGGTCTCGGTGACCGG
>JAKBKR010000087.1 GCA_021832495.1 bacterium
GATCCACATACTTTACAAGCGTGGGACGCTCATATCTTTGGGTGCACTGGTCGTTGCCCTCTCCCTGCTGACCTCAGGGGTGGCTTCTCCGGCGTTGTCCTCGCCTATCGCTAACTTCGATGGAAACACCGGATTCGGGATCCCCGTATCCACCTCCCACTCGCTGGCCATCAACCATGTCGTCCAACTGATTCCATCCGGAGCCTCGGTGGCCTCGGTCCTTTCTCTTTTCCCGTATGTGTCCGGCCGGGAATCGGCATACCCCATCCCCACGGATCCTACCGCATACTCCGGGCTCACGCTGGCCGAGGAGATCAACGGACAGATCAATGGTTCCCAATACCTCTTGATGGACTACTTAGCCGGATATCTTCCCCAGCGTTCAGCGATCTTTCTATCGCAGTACACAAATTTCTCCCATTTTGGTCTGCGGGCAGCAGACAACGGGGTGTACCTCTACGAGCAGGGATGGAAAGGAAAACCCTCCCTCTGGGGACCCGTTTCAATCGACCTTCCCGGGAAGGATTTTTCCCTGGGATTCAAAAGCCAGGGAGGCCATCCTATTGAGACGTTCCGGAGCCCAAACTTGTATCTCCTTCCCCCAGGAAGGTACACCATGAGTCTTGTCCTGAACCTGACCCGAATCGAATCCACCCCCCCCGGGGCCCATCTTTACGTGAGCTTCGGTTTCGCCCACCGTCCCTTGGTAGAACAACTCACTGGAAGCTACGGTTCCATGACCCGGTACGATTGGGCGCTTGGCCCAGTCTCTTATGACCGACTGCTTGCGGAATCGGTCCCCTTGAACAATTCGACCTCCAGTCCCACTTCATATACAGTCGCGGTGACAGTGAAACTTAATCTGGTCGACCCGGGCGCATACTTCCTTGCTGGGGATCTTCCGCTCACCTATTTCCATATGCGGTTAGTTTCCCTAGATGTCGTCCAACTGAATTCCTCTGAAGGAGGACGCATCGTACCTGCGTGAACCTAAGGAAGCATGAAAATTTTGATAATTGGCACTACCCTCCGAACTTCTTGGACGGGCGGGGAACCGGTCGCAGCCTTCGGTCTTGCGAAAGGACTTCGCGAACGGGGCGAACACGTCATGCTCGAGGCCACAACACCCCAGTCCCTTGAGTTGATTTCTCTGGTTGGAACTCCGGTGGATGCCGATCCCTTGAGATTCCAAAAGTATCGACATCTCCTGCAAAAGGTGCGACCTGATGTGGTTTTGGCATTCTATGACTATGATTGCTCGGCGATTTTGGCTGCGTCCCGGGCTGGTATTCCCGTCATCGCCTGCGCACAGATATACTGGCCGTTATGCCCGATAGGTACCCTATACCGTGACCACATCGGAGCATGCACTGGTCCCTCTGCTCGCAAATGCATCCTTCACATCCTCCAAGATACCCCTCCCCCGAACATCACAAAATCCTTCTCTAGGTTCCCTCCGATTGCGGCCCCCATCATCTACGGGAAATTCATGTCGCGTTATCGTCTCATACGGAACGCAGATGCGACTGTTGTCCCTAGTGTCTCGATGGCGGCTACCTTGCGATCTTACCATCTCCCTTGCGTCTATTCCGTTCCGAATGGGGTGGACACACACTTCTTTTCTCCTAGACCTGGAAAGGGTGGACCTCCCACAATCCTCTACCCCATGGCGAGGTCCGGACTCGAACGCAAAGGGTTCCATCACTTCCGACAGATGGCCATCGTGCTGAAAGCTAGGCATCCGGAGTGGAGATTCATTGCCTTGAGCTACGCCGGAGATGGCGTCGTGGAAGGGATGCCATATCTATCACGCTCAGCGATGGTAGACATGATTGGCACCGCTCACTTCGTGGTCGTGCCGGTGTTGTGGGAAGAACCCTTTGGCCTTGTGGTGGCGGAGGCCCTTTCTTGTGGAAGGGCCGTGGTGGCCTATGCCTCGGGAGGGATCACCGAAGTGCTTCAAGGAAACGATTGTGGTGTTCTAGTCACAAAGGGCGACGTTGACGCCCTCACGCATTCGGTTGAGGCCTTGGCGGAAGATCCCGCGCGTAATCAGAGGTTGAATTCGAACGCACGCCGTGTAGTCGAGGCGGAATTCACGTACCGCCACATGGCAGAAGGCTACCTCAGAGTGATTCGAGAAGTCCTTTCCCGAAGAGGGGGTTGAACTCTCGTTGCAATTTTTCGTTCATAGCCTTCTCACTCCGAAGGAATTCGAAGCACCGGGACCAGCGCGTCTTACCGTGCAGGTGGGCACTCCTCGAGTCTTATCGAACTAAGTTTGTGTATCGCTAATGGCCCTTGAAGTCATGTAGATGTAGGGGATGAACTGAGCCCCTCCCCTTACCGGTCGACAGGGAGACCCCCGCGTCCTTCCCTCCTCAATGGGTGTGGTCTTACAGAAGCAAGGACCCCGCTCCCGAGTGGAGTATATTGGGAGTCCGCACCCGACGATGAAGTTAAAGCGGCCCCTTCCATTGCTTACTTCGTTCGATGTCTCGATTCCGACTCGGGCCCGCTCGATTCCTGCGGGCGTTGCGGGAGCACTGGGGATTCGGAGTGCTTCTCCTATTCGCAATAATTCTCTATGGCTGGGTGGCCTCTGTCCAGTGGTACAACATGGATGAGGGCGTCTATCTGAACGCAGCGGCGACGATCACGAGAGGCGGCGTGCCCTTCGTCACCTTTGCCGCCCGCGAGCCGGTGCTGCTTTACTATCTTGCGGCCGGAGTAGCCGCGTTCGGCCCCCAGCTCTTTGTCGCTCGGATGCAAATGGTGTTTGTCGACATGGGGACAGCCGTGGCCGTCTATCTCCTTGGCCGGGAGTTGGGCGGGAAGCCTGCGGGGATCGCCGCTGCGGGGATTTTCCTCTTCAATCCCTTCGATGTGTATGCTTTTTCCACGGTCCTCCTTGAACCGCTTGCCGCGCTGCCCTTGGCTTGGATCGCTTACCTTTTGCTTCGCAGGACCCGACCGGATGCCGTCCGGGTGCCTCTTGCCATCGGATTCCTGCTCGGGATCGCCGAACTGACCCGTCGTGACGCCATCCTGTTGGCCCCCTTAATCCTTTCCGCTCTTGTAGTCAGACTTTCTTCCTCGCCTCGTAAGTTCCTGAAGGGTAGTTCACTCAAGGGCTCTGTGCTCTTCCTCCTGGGTCTTGCAATCCCGCTCTTGGCGGTACTTGGCATCTTCGTCTCCCTCACGTCTTTTGGCTGGATGTGGGACCAGTTCGGATTGGGAGCGGCGTATGTGGAGCAATCGATCCCCCTGCAATACCACTTGAGTGTCCTCTACTACCTCTGGGTCTATGAGCCCTTATTGGTCATACCTGCCGTGGCGGTCCCGGCGGGGGCTCTGGCAGCGCGGGGACACCGGGACCTGTCGCTGCTTTCGCTCCTATTGAGTGCGGGGCTGCTTGGATTCGTTCTCTTTACCGGGCCCGTAAATTTCGATTGGGGTCAAGGGGAATACGACCTTGTGGCGACAGGCGGTTTGCTCGTCGTCCAACTTGTGCTTTGGGGGGTCACTGCCTTCGACATTGAGTTCTCGGCACGGCCGGGACCAAAGATGGGGTCACTCGCGTTGGTTTTCCTGGGTCTGTGGGTCGTCCTTTATCTCTTCTTTTACGTGGTCGTCTATCCCGAATTCCTCACGAACTACTTCACAGACGTGAGCGTACCACTTAGCGTGCTCGCCGGGGTCTGGTGGGCAGACCGTGTCGCTCGACCTCTTCTCGAAGCTGGAACCCTTTCCCTGGTCCCACCTCCAGCAGAGATTAGCCGAAATTGGGTACCTTCCATGGTCGCCCTCGTACTGGTCACCACAATGGTCAGCGCGGGAGTGTTCTCTGCGGTGGAGATCCTTGGACCCTCGAACCCCTACAATGAGCCCCTCGCTTACGACCTTCCCCAATACAATGTCATCCAGCGCACATACTCGCCGCAGGTGGTTTCCCAAGTCGCGCATTACCTCGATTCTACCAACACCACATCGAAGTCCGTCATGTTCTCGGCGGACGACATATTTTTAGCCGCAGCGGACCGGCCGAACCTCCTCAACCTGTCCATAGTGCTCGACCAGATGGCATACGTGTCGTACCCGAACGACCAGAGCACGTACCCGTACGACCCATTCCACCTCGCCCCGAGCATGGACGACCTGCTCCAAGCCTGGAACCGCACCAATGTTCCGTATGTGGTAGTTGGGAGCCGAACCTCCGAGATGGAGATCATGCATCCGGTGATCGGTTGGTACATCCAGGAGAACTACCATGTCGTCGCAACCTTCGGGAATTCGCTCTCTTGGAACTTTGTAACGGTCTGGGAGCGGGGCCTACCCTCCGCCGCACCCGCTACCTTAGTAGGGAGCTTTCCGGCCGGTGCACTCCCTGCTTCGGTCAGTATCGACACTGGGAACGGAACGACGTTTGTGGGCTCGCTGAACTCGTCGTGGATCAGGGCCATCTCCCCTACCGGCCACGTTTGGAACTTCCCTCTCCCGTCCACCTTGGCCGGGGTCCGATACCTCGCGATCGATCCGGCAACGGAGGAGCTGTGGTGCGCCGAAGCAGGCCCGGGAAACCTCTCTTCTTCCGTGGTCCGCTTTGCCCTCCTAAATGGCTCCCCACCACGTTATCTTGGTGTCGACACAGTGGGCTATGCCCCGGATGCCATCGCCTTCGACGGGAAGCGGCATCTTGCCGTCGTTTCCTCCCTTGCGATGAGCAATGTGACGGTGTTGAACAGTTCCACGGGTGCCTTCGTGACCACCTACGCTGTGGGTGCCGCCCCCTTGGCTCTCGCCGTGGACCCCAATTCGGGGACCTTGTTCGTGGCGGCATCGGGAAGTGCCTCGATCCCTATCTACAATGAGACGACCGGTCAGCTCATCTCGACCTGGTATGCCTCGGGTCCACCGAGTAACCTGCTGCTTACCCGGGGATTCCTTCTGGTGAGCATCTGGTCTCCTGGGCAAATCGACTGGATCAACCGAACGCTTGGCACTCTCTCAGCCGTTCAGACGGCCGGCGACGGTGCGCAAGGCCTAACCCTCATGGGAGACACGGTTGCGGTCGCGGGGCAGGAGTCCGGCAACATCACGTTCTACAATGTCTCATCGACTTTTCCCGAGGGGGTCCTAAACACGGGTGGTTGCCCCAACGCGATCACTTTTGTCCCAGGAACTCCTGACCTTTACACCGTCGGGCCTTGTCCCAGTCCCCTTAAAGAATGGCGGATGTCCCCCTTGGTCGACTGGACGGTCGTGACGAGCGACACCGGGGCGGTGTACCTGGATGGGGCGTTCGTTCCACCGAACTATCCGCTTCCGGTGCTTCCCGGGCTTCACACGCTCCTGACCCTAGTGCCGGGTCATGTGCCCTTCGGTTCCATGTTCTACGTCTCTGGTCCAGGCCAAGCTAGTGCGCCCATCGGTCCGGCCCTCTCTGACATCGAGCAACAGCAACAAGAGTTCACCATCGAGGTCACCGTTGCCGGGGTGGTGATACTCTTGCTGGTGGCCATGCTTCCAGTCTGGCCCCAAGTCTTTCCAAATACGCAGAAGCCCGCTCGAACCCCACCCCGGGGTGAAGATCGTCGAAAACCGAGACCTTGAGTGCCTACGCTCTCAAGGGGCGAAGGATATCGACTAGGCCGTGCGCAACGCCGGTCTTGAGGTCAAGCGGGTGCAGTTTGCCGGCCGTCCACGCGGAAAGGAGCTCCTCTCCTCGAGTGAACTCTATAGGCCCCCCGTGCTTCTCGGAGCGCTCGATGGCGAGTCTTCCCTGCCACGGAAGGATAAGATGGATGGCCAATTCAATCATGGGGTTGCCCTCGACCTCCTTCACCGGACAGTAGGCGGATTGGATGCGGGCGCGGATGGTCTCCTCGGAATCCGTCGCATAGATTGCGGTGGTGGCGTCGCTCTTCGACATCTTCCGTTCCATCAAACCCTCCTCTCCAGCGTTCATCCGCCCTCCACCCTTGAGGGACGAGATGAGGGGGGTGTGCAAGGCGATGGGCACCGGCCAACCGTACTTCGCTGCGACCTCCCGGGCGAGCACGTGAGCCCGGCGCTGGTCGATCCCCCCGTAGGCAACATCCACGCCCAGTTCAAAGATGTCGGCCACCTGCATCGCCGGGTAATAGAGCTTGGCGGAATCCATATCTGCCTCCGCCTCGTTCCGTCCCATGATCGTCATTGCCCGCCGGACGCGGGCCAGGGACATGGCCTTGGCCGAACGGATCACCCGGCTCCAATAGTCTGAGTTCCCGATCAGCTCGCTCGCCCATCGGAATCGGACCCCGCTCCCGGCCCCCAGGACCCGGATGACCCGCTCCATTTCTTTCCCGGCCGCAGTGATCCGTTCCATGGACCCTCCTAGCTTGTCGTTGATGAACGCATGCCAGTCGGCGAGGAAGACCGTGACGACGAAACCCGCCTTCTCGAGGTCAAGGATCTTCGAGATGGTGACGAGCTGACCCACAGTGAACGGTCCGCTAGGCTCGAATCCAATGTACACCTTGGGGTGTTCCTTCGTGGCCAGCAGTTGCCCGAGCTCGTCCGGGACCAGCACCTCGCTCGTCCCCTTCAATGTGAGGGCATGGCGCTCCTCAACCTCCATGGTGGCCGGGCATTGATGACGGCTTTATAAAGCCCTAAGTACTCTCAAGATGGGATATTCCTTGCGAACTCTTCTCGCCGTTCCCGGAATGTTGCTCGTGATGGGGGTCGTGGCCGCCGCCTTCTTCGCTGCGCCTTCGGTGCTCCAGAGCGGTACGCTCTCGAGTTCAAGCGGAGGTACGCCAGGGACGTCCCCCACCATCATCACCCTTCCCGGCAATGCCTACAGTATCACGGGTTCGTTCCCCGTGACCGTGGCCTACCAGAACCTTCCGGCGGGTTCATCGATCGCTTTTGTTCTTTGTTCATCCAGCGTTCTATCTGCGTGCGCCGGTGCCTCGCCCATCGTGGTCGCCCATGCGTTCTCGGGGTCTGTCACCTTCACTATGGGAGCTGGTCAGGCCCTCGTCATCTACACATCGGCCACCGAAGCCCAGTACCGAGCCACGGTGCCATACTCTGCCCTCGATTCGCTCTATGTGATCGTCATCGCTGTGGCCGGGCTCATTTTGACCGTGGTTGGGATCGCATTGAAAGACCCCACCGAGAAGCGCGAGGACGAGCCACCGCAGGATTCGGAGAATGTTGAGAGCAGTGAGGAAGGCCCCATGGTTCCGGCCCCCCCAGGATCTGATAGTGGAGATTGGACGCAATGAAGGGGCGAGCATCTATGGGGAGGAGCTAGCATGCGCCCGGGCTGGACCGTTCCCGCGGTGATCCTTCTCATGCTCATGCTGACCTTCATCTACGTTCCGCTGCCCTATTCCCAGACTTTCTCGCTGTATGCGTCGGGACCCGTTGGGTCCTCCAGGGGGCCGGTCATCCTGTACTGTCCCCAGGTCCTTCCCTCCTCGACACCAAGCCCCTCCTATTGCCTGCCTGCTTCCGCCCCCGCCACGGTATCGTGGACAGGGGGGAACGCATCCACGTGGGTGGAGATCGTGCAATGCAGCACCTTCACGTGTCAGGACTACAATGCATCCCCCACGGTCGGTCCCCGACTCGCCTACCCCTGGTACGCCGTCGGCCGAGGTCCATCCGGCACGCTTTCGGTCTGGTTACCGACGGCATCCAGCGTCATGCTGTTCACCAATTCCACCGCCGGCGTCTCGGTGACATTCTCCTGGAATGTCATGCCTGAGTTCACGGTCATCTGGGAACTGTTCGCCGTCCTTGGACTTAT
>JAKBKR010000088.1 GCA_021832495.1 bacterium
CGGATCACAAGCCGAAGGTATCCTTCAAGGAGCCGATGGCCATCCCCGTCAAGTTCGGGCCGTTTGTCCGGTGGGGAGAACGTCCCCAACCGGGAGCGGACCCCTCCGGACTCCTGCAGGAGCAGGGCATCATAGCCCTCCTCACGACCCGCGAGGGCGACGATGCCGATTCCCTCCTCGAAGAACAGCGGCAGGTTCTCGATCCCCTCCTCCTCCGATGGCGGTAGGGTGACGGGGAAGTCGTCGGAATCGGGGAACGGAGGCGCGCCCAGAAGCCGCTGCCGGAGATGTTCCGGATCTTCCCATCGACCTTCCCGTTCCATGGTCCGAATCAGCGCGTTCTCCCGCCGGCGATGGTTTGCGATCCACCCGGCGATCGGTGCCTTTTCGAACTCGGTGCGTACATGCGCTAGTTCCTCTTCGAGGCCCCGAGGGTCGGAGACCCCTCGAGACTGGGTAGCACGTTCGAGTCCGTCGAAGACCACCCCGGGGCAACTCAGGCAGACACTGGCCTGGGCTCGGGAACCGACGTGTACCGTGATGGGATATTCGATGCATGGGAAGGGGCGAGCACCGTAGCAACGACACCGGTTGTCCTTCAGGAAGTGGCAGGCCCCTCCTTGGGGGCGGCACGCCACGAGCGCGTACCCCCCAGCCCCCGGTAGGAAGGGCGTGGCAGGCGCTATGCGTACGAGCGTTTGGCGCTCCGCGGGCGTCACGGCGGGGGTGGCGTAGCAGCAAAGACCGCAGTCCGGGCGGCATTGGAACGAGAGTCCTTGGAGGAGGGAGATATCGAGGGGGATCCCCATGGCTCCCGAAGGAGCGGTCCGTGCCGGGTCCTTCAAGAGCCTTGCGTGGTCCGCAACCGGTCCAAGAAGGCCTTGCCCACCTGGGCCGAGCGGTCCCGCTCCCCGGACTCGAACGCGTTCAACATCTCGTTCGCGAGCGTAACTTTGTGATAGCGCACCGTGCTCGGGTGATAGTAGTGCGCCCCGGACAGCGTTGCGAACTCCCGCAAGTAGGGGGACCCATGGGTCGTCACGTCAATGACGATGGCGCTTAGATTGATTGCGGCGAAGGTGCGCGGAAGCATTTCGAGCTCTCGACGGACGTTGCCTCCCTGGACCATGGGGACGTTGGCCTTGCCGGTCGTCACTAAGATGAGGATCTTGACTGCATCGATCGTGTCGGCAAGGCGCAGGAGGAAGAGCTTGGCCCCCTCCATCACTCCGGAGGCAAACGGGCTCAGCCCGCCCCATTCTGCCCGCTGGAAGGTCTCCCGTACAACCTCGAGGTCCGAGGTGAAATCCGAGACGATCTGGGCGCGGTCCCCGCGGGAGTAGATGAGGGCCACCCGATCCCTCCGTTCGTAGGCATCGAGGAAGAGCGAGTGGACGATGGCTTCCATCTGCTCCCGGCTCTCTTCATCGTAGGTGCTCGTGTCGACCACGAGGCCGAGATATGATCCGATGCGGGCGTATCGGATGTTCTCCTGGATGTCTTGTTTCTGGATCTCAAGGCGGTTCGTGACCCGGGCCCCTCGCCGGATTGCCGCGCGGACCGTCGGGATGATCGCAATGTCCTGGGCCCCTTCGGGAGGAGCGGAACGGTAGGAAACGACCCGCCCCCGGCGCCCCACGACGAGCCGGCGCGAGGCCTTCCCACCATGGCGTATCGAGGAAAGGAGCTCCCCTTCCCGATCCGCTGATAGCTCGTTGAGGATGCGCCGGAGCTTGATGTCCCGTCCGGTCTCTATCCGCTGCATGAGGTCGTTCACCGCCTCCTGTATCGGGGCGGCATTTCGGTCCTTGACCAGGGCAAGAAACCGTCCCGTCTCAAGTTCGACAAAGTCCTTGTCCGCGATGAGGAAAGTGGTCAGAGTGTGTTCGCGTAGGTCCGGGACCCAACGTTCAAGATTCCGGTCGATTTGCCGCAAACCCTCGGGGGGCACTTCCGTGACCATGGCGCAGGGCACCCGGACGTACAGGGCATGCTGCTCTCGCGAGATCTCGTAGCCATACTGGCGGGGCAGGAGGAAACGGAAGTCCTCGACCCGCCCCCCCTCATCCCCCGATCCCGACCCGATCATCCAATCTCACAACGGCACCGGGCCCATATAAACGGGACCCCGGGGGGTCGTGACAAATCTTCGCTCGCTGCCCCGGTCAGTTTGGATTGGTCGGGTCCACAGCGTGTTCCCGACCAGTCTTCTCGGGAAGTCCCTCTGGATCGTTGGAGCCCTTGGATGGTGATTGGTGTAGCCATCCGCTCCTGCGCGGACCTTTCCCTCCGTATCTTGCGCCACCTCCTGGCCCAGGGCGGGATGGCCGGAGCGTACGGGAAGGACGATGTGGCCCCGCTCTCCCTGATCCAGAAGGGAGATCGCGGAAGGCATCGGACTCCCCCATGACCATTTCAATGTGGCGCTCAAGAGGGTGGTCGTTAAGGGACTCGCGTCGGTAAGTACGCGGGTTGTGCGGGGCACCCCCCGACGTCTGCGGGTATACTTCTTGACCCGGGCTGGGACCGAGACGGTGCATGACCGCTGAAGGGCGGACGGGTACCGACCCCTCACGCCCGCGAGCGAGAGACCGGTCCCGGAGGGATCGCCGAGGCAAACAGGTGGGCGAGACGAAGCGGTTCGGGAAACGAGCCCCGGACGAGACATTTCTTCACGAGCTGGCGAGCCTCATCGGGGGTAGCACCGACTGCCGACATCCACAACGGACGCGGGCGCACAGACAGCGTGAATAGCGGGTGGGCGCGGAGCATCGCCACTGCATCCTCCCGGTGGGGGAGATGTTGTCGAATAGCCCTTTCCATGGATCCGATATCTGGTGCGGCCCGGGTGACCGTGATCACCGGAAGTCCTGTGTCCGAGTTCAGCCGGGTGAGATCGATCACATTGAACCCTCCGAGGGAGATCCCTCCGAGGAGGATGGCTTGGGCGGCCGCGCGGCTCCCCGATGAACGCACCAGCCTTGCCACCTCCTGTGTGGCGTCGTCTCCGTCCACGCGGACCTCTCCGCGCAAAACGCCCTCGACATAGGCCGGGAGGCTGACCACGAGGCCGACGACCGCTGTGGTCGGGGCTTCGAAGTCGAACGGGGCATCATCGAAGGCGAAGACACGAGGATGCGGTTTCGAGACCGTCAACCGAGCGCCTGGACGCCTTCCCATGAAGGCAAGCAACGGAGGGGAAAGATAACAGCTTGCGGGGAACCTTTTGCTGGCCACCCATCTTTCCGTCCAAAGTAAATCGACATGTGACGATGTACAAATCGGGGAACCGTTATATCTCGGCGTGGGTCTATATCGAACATGACACCGAAATCTAAGTCTACCTATCTCTTGACCGCCGGGGCCATCGCACTCCTGGCGCTCCTTATCGTGCCGACTTCGGCCACCACTTTCGCTCCCGTCGCTCCCGGGGTCGATGTCATGGGGACTTCCCATTCTCGCGGTCCGATCCTAGACCACGGACTGCCCGGACTCCCTGCCGTGACCCCCGACGTCTGGACCGAGTTCCAGCACGACACGAACAATTCGGGCCGCTCGGCGAACAACCCCGTCCCGAGCACGCTCGCTTGGAACGTATCGCTACCGACCCTTCCCTCGGCGGCGTTGACACCGTACGTAGGCTCTCCAGTGGCCGGCTACGGGAATGTGTATATCCCTGAGGGAAATGCGATCTTCGCTTACAACGCCTCCGAGGGCACATTGGTCTGGAACCGAACGCTGACCCCGGACGCGGGGGGTACCGGATTCGTGGTCGATGAGACCCCGCTCCTATGGAACGGCTGGCTCATCGTCTCGCAAGACTATCAGACCATCGTCGGCCCCAACCACCCGGCGTGCGGAGGGGCACCTCATTGCAGTTACGTGTACATCATGGACGCGCGCACGGGCCTAAACCTCGCGCATTTCGCTCCCGACCCGGCAGGAGCCCTCTGGAGCGGTAACCTAGTTCCCAGCTCCCCCATTCCCCTCGGCCCGAGCCAGTTTAGCGGACACGCCGGTTTCCTTCTTCTTGATGACGCCGGGTATGCCTACACCTTCGAGTGGAACGGTACAGCCCTCGTTCCGGTGGGCAGTAGTGTGACCGCCGTGGCCAACTATGGTCGCAATGAACGGACCACTTCCACGCCGGCCATCGCCTATATTCCCGGGGGAGGTTGGGCTGCCATCTCCCTGGATGCGGCGAACAACCGGTTGGATGCCCTGAACCTCAGCAACGCCACGAATCTGCCGTATCTCGCTGGCTACCCGCTCAATGTCCCGCTGGGGATGGGGGGAGGGATCAATGTCAACTTTGTCGGAGGCACCGAGTCGAGTTCGGTCTCGGTAGCCAACCTCTCCACTGCGGGGGGTGCCTTCCCCGTCGCCTTCTTCGGGGACAATCACGGTGGTACGGCTACCAGCTACCTGGTGGCGGTGAACCTCTCCAACGCAGCGGCTCCCCTTGACGCCGTGACACCGCTGAGCGCGACCGGTGCGGCCAACGACGGGGTCCTTTCGGCTCCCGCCCTCCTTCCGATGAACAACACTTCGGTCGGACTGATCGTTTCGGACCTGAACGGGTCGGTCAGTCGGTGGAACTACACGGCACCTATTGGGGGAACGGCCAAGTTCACCCTAGACTGGGAAGATTCTCTC
Source organism: bacterium (assembly GCA_021832495.1). Classification (GTDB taxonomy): domain Archaea; phylum Thermoplasmatota; class Thermoplasmata; order Lutacidiplasmatales; family UBA184; genus JAJYEA01. The sequence goes on from JAKBKR010000088.1 coordinate 4,657, forward strand.
GGAAACCCGCAGTCGAGCGCGCTCTCCCCGGCGATCACCGGAGGCACGGTCTACTACGCGAATTCTACCGGGACGGTCTTTGCGCTCAATGCGACCACCGGGGCGATCGCATGGCAAGCCAACACAACGGCCGACATCCGCTCATCCTTTGCCCTCGCCTATGATCGTCTATACGTAATGTCGGACCCGGCGAACTTGGCCGGCAAAGGCGCCGAGTTGAGTGCCTACGGAGCGGCCCCTCCCCCGGTGCTGAAGATCGTAACCACGAGCTATGCTCCCGACCCGGTAGCTTCCGGCGGCTCCACAACTATCAAAGTGAATGTGACCACGGGACCTGCCTTGGGTCCAAGGACTCCGGCGACCGGTGCGACCGTGAATGCCACCTTCCCCATCGGAACACCACGGACCCAATCTGCCCGTACGAATGCGAACGGAACGGCGACGTTCTCGTGGATGTCTCCCCCGGTGAGCCCGGTCGAATACAACATCAGCGCGGCCCTCGAAGCCAACCGGACGGGGGCCGCCCCGACCTCCTCGAGCATGGAGATCACGGTCCTTTCGGGAGGCACTTCGGGTTCGGGCCTGAGCGCCATGATCGGTTCGATCTCCCCGGTCAACTCCACGATAATCCCCGGGCAGTGGCAGAACCTCACCCTGACGGTTGACAACGCAACCGGGGTACCGGTCAACGGAGCTACCGCCGTGGTGATGCTCCATGGCCCAGGTACCGTCGTCGCGCAACCCGGCCCCACCGTGAACGGAAAGGCGGTCATCGAAGTACGGTCCAACTTGAACCTAGCGGTTTCGCAGCCCATCCTGGTCGGCGCAAACGTATCCGCGGGAGGGTATGCCAATGCCTATGCCGCGGCGGTGATCGAGGTCAGCGTGTCACCGGTGATCGCCCCCCCCGGCGCATCCCCGCTCGCGGCCACGATCCTTCCCGGTACCCTGACCCTTTGGACCGGGAACGTGACGAAGCTCACGGTGACGGTAGAGAACGCCAGTTCGAAGGTGCGGATCGTGAACGCCTCGGTCAGCCTGAGCCTCACCTCCGGCACGGGTACGACTGTCGCCCCGGCTACTACTACCACTAACGCAACGGGCATAGCGACCTTCACACTCACTGCAGGAAGTACTCCGGGTGCGGTGCTTGTCACAGCGGTGGTCCGAGCAACCGCCTACAACGCCACGAGCGCCTTCGCCTCGCTCTCGGTGATCGCGAGACCAGCCACTCCATCGACCAGCCAGAACAACACCGCTCCCTCATCGTCCTCGCTCACGGCGGCAGAGCTCCTCCTTGTCGGGCTCGTCATCCTCTTGGTCATCGCCTTGGCGCTCGCCCTGGCCCGCCGTCGCGGATCCTCGACCCCGCCGACATCGAAGGGTTCCGTAGCCGAGGAGGAGAAGCCTACGGAAGGGTCTGAAGCGCCGAAGTCCACCGCGGAGGAGGAGGGAAAGCCCGCGGGTCCCACGGCCGAGGAGGAGAAACCCGAAGAACCGTCGGAACCTGCCAAGGAATCCACCCCGGAAACTGACACTGACGACTCTTTGCAGGAGGCTCCCTCCCCTGCTCCTTCTTCTTCGGAGGAGGGAAAGGGCACTGAAGGGTGAGCGTCCTGGCTCAGCAGCGTTAAGTTCGCGGCTGGCTGGTAGATCGTGTGATCCCCCCGCCTCCCGCGGACCTGCGTTGCCCGCATTGCGGTCACACGTTCAGTTGGGGCCATCTTACGCACCCGGGCCAGCTTTCGTGGGTGTTTTGCCCGCGTTGTCGGCAACCGTGTCCCAGTCTTCCTAACCCTTCGCAACCCCCGCTCTACTCTTGGGAGGTCTATCCGGGTATCTACCCGCCTCCTTCATGGCCGCGCCGGCCAAGTGCAGGCCTCGTCCGCTTCGGTGTGGTCCTTCTGCTGGTCTCGTCAGGAGGTTTGCTCATTTTGTCGGGAGCCTTCGGCCTCCTCGGGGCGGGGGGGTCCCTCGGGCATGCCCCCTATCGCATTGGCGGGGTCGTCCGCAGTCCAGGAAGCCCACTTTCTGGGGTCATGATTGTGGTCGACCCCACAAGAGATCCTCGCGTTCTCTTCTCGAACGCCACCGGCGCCTTCGAGATCCCCGGTCTTTCCGATGGGGCGCACTTGATCCAATTCTCCCAGCCCGGCTACGAGACCACGAATCTCACGATCTTCCTTTCGACCTACTACGTCGATCCGGGCAACAATCTTACCGATCTCGTCGTGGGCATGGTCCCGGGGAACTCCAGCGCTTCGTGGAGCCCGGGATACTCCGAGTTCCCGGACCTCGAGACGTTCGTCGCCCTCATGTATTCATCGTCGGTGATGGAGGCGTTCGGGGGGCTCGTGGCGATCTGGGGGGGCGTCTGCTTTTACCGGCGCCGAAGCGTCCCCCGTTTCGTCGTGGGGGGGATGTCCGCGCTCCTGACCCCGCTCTTCCCGTTCCTGATTGGCACGAGCGGACTCTACTTTGAGCTCCCTCCGGAAGCCGGCCTTGTTGCGGCAGGTTCGGCGCTCCTTGGCTTGATCGTGCTTCTATTCCTAGGAATGAGCTATCGAGGTCTTCCCGCGGATTACAACTGAACCCCGCGGGATCGCGGGAACCCTATCCGGGATACCCGGAATGCCGTCTACCGGGCCTTCAGGACCTTTTTGACGTTCGGGTGCTCCTTGCGGAAGATCTTCGAGTGGCAATAATCGCACCGAACACCGTAGCTGTTGTAATCCGCCGGGAGGGGCTCCCCGCAGCGCACGCACCGAAACATGGGATGCCCCCATCCGCGCTCCTTATCTTAAACTTTACGGCCCCCTCCGCCTTCCCAGGCAGGGCCTCCTTTAGGGAAGTGCCGAACCAAATCTCATGAGGAGTGGTGTCCTCAAGGGATGACGGGATATGTTGAGCGAGCCTGTCGAACTGAAGGGAAGGGAAGTCCATCTTGTCCCGCTGTCTTTCGCCCAC
>JAKBKR010000089.1 GCA_021832495.1 bacterium
TCGTCCCGCCCACCCCAGTCGAGCCTCCCCCACCACCTCCGCCCCCACCGCCACCGCCACCCCCGCCACCTCCCGGGATGCCGGTCGTCAATCCGGTGGGGATCAGCGTGGGATCGCCGCTCAATGTGCCGATCACCAACCCCACGGTGAACCCTGTGACCTCCATCGTCTCTCAGCCCACGCTGGTCGGCCAAGTCATGGCGACCCCGATGGGTTCACCGCTGGTGTCTGCGGGATTCGTTGGGGTGTTCACTTCGCTTGGCATTGGGACCAAAGTGAAGCAACGCAAGATGGTCGCCATGAAGAGCCAAGCGATGCGCTCGCCGAAGGACGCGAACAAGCCTTCCGGGGATACCGCTTCGATCGGGGCCTTCGAGTGAATGGGCATCCCTCGGACGGGAACGCGATCTCAGTCCGGGTCCCGGACCTCTCGGCGGATCGTCTCGCCCGAGAGCCCCGGCCCTTCGCCCCCCCGCCGACCCGCGATCGTCCGGATCGCATCCACCACTTCCGGGTTCACGAGGGTGGAGACATCGCCGGGTTCCACACCGTTCGAGATGGCTGCGAGCACCCGACGCATGATCTTGCCGGACCGGGTCTTGGGCATGTCCTCGACAATGTAGACGTGTTGGGGTGCCGCGATCTTCCCGATACGTTCGATGATCGTGGTCTTGACCCGGTCGGCCATTTCCGTTGACGGGGTCACGCCGGGCCGGAGCGCGACGTATATGTCGGGCACCCGACCTTTGACCTCATCGGCCAACGGGACTGCGGCGGCCTCGGCCACTCCCGGGACCTGGAGGCAAGCGCTCTCCAGTTCCTTCGCCCCCAATCGATGGCCGGCCACCTTGATAACGTCGTCAATTCGCCCGAGGATCCGGTAATATCCATCGCTGTCCTCCAAGGCGCCATCCCCCGTGAAGTACGGCCAGTCTCGCCAATCCGTGCTCTTGGGGTCCCGGTTGTATCGCTTGTAGTACTGGTCCACAAAGCGCTGCGGATCGCCCCATATCGTCTGAAATATCCCCGGCCAAGGGTTCCGGATGCAAATGTTCCCGGCTCTCCCGGATCCTCGTTCCACCGGCTGGCCCTCTTCGTCCAGGATGACCGGGTAGATGCCAGGGAGGGCCGGACCCGTGCTGCCGGGCTTCATCGGGTGGATGGCAGGCAAAGTACTGCAAAGGAATCCTCCGGTTTCGGTCTGCCACCAGGTGTCCACCACGGCGGCGCGGCCCTTCCCGACCTTTTCATGGTACCACCGCCAAACCTCCGGCTCGATCGGTTCTCCCACCGAGACCAGAACCCGGTAGCGGCACTTGTGCCTCGCCGGGCCCTCGGGGTTGGTCTTCCGTAACTGGCGGATGGCGGTCGGAGACGTATGGAATATCGTCACCCCCAGGCTCTCGGAGATCCGCCAGGGGCGCTCCGCATCCGGATAGGAGGGAACTCCTTCGTACAGGACCGAGGTTGTCCCCAAGGCAAGCGGCCCGTAGACGACATAGGAATGTCCCGTTATCCAGCCGATGTCCGCGGTGCACCAGTATACATCTTGCGGCTTGATGTCCAGAATGTACCTGGCCGTCGCTGTGACGTAGGCGAGGTATCCCCCGGTGCTATGCTGACATCCTTTGGGCCGGCCGGTGGTCCCGCTCGTGTACATGAGAAAGAGAGGGTCCTCCGAACGCATGCGCTCTGGGGGAACGGACTTCCCATGGTATCGCGGAAGAACTTCGTCGAGGTAGAAGTCTCTACCCTCCTTCAGGCGATAGGACCCCGGGGGTTTACCTGGGGTCCTCTGCCAGATGAGCACCTTTTCGACAGGTTGTCCCAGGCTTTCGGCGGTCTCTACAGCGGCCCTCACGCTATCCAGATGCGATATCCAGTGGCCGTTCCGGTAGTACCCGTCCATCGTAACGAGCACGCGGCTCCCAGAGTCTGCGATCCGGGTCCCACAGGCCACCCCACTGAAACCCCCGAAGACCTGGCAGTGCACCGCCCCAATGCGTGCGGCCGCGAGCATCGACACCGGTAGCTCGGGCGTCATGGGTAGATGGAATGTGATCCGGTCTCCCCGACGAATGCCAGCAAAGTCCCTGAGGAGGCAAGCGAACTCGTTGACTCTCCGGTATAGGTCCCGATAGGACACCGCTTGGGCGGGCTGCGATTCATCCTCGGATACGAAGATCAGTGCGGCCTTGTTCCCGTGCCGTTCCAGGTGGCGATCCACGCAGTTGTACGCAGCATTGAGTTCACCACCGACGAACCACTTCCAGAAGGGCGCCTTTGAAGTGTCCAAGACCTTCTGCCAAGGCCGGTCCCAATCGAGCAGACGGGCGTACTCCTCAAAACACGCCGGGAAGTGTTCTTCAGAGAACCGGTCGAAGACTTCCAGGTCCCGAACGTTCGCCTGATCTTTCATGCCCGGAGGAGGCGGGACCTTGGCCTCGTCGGCTAACAACGCATCGATGGATTGTGAAACGGCGTTCCCCCGAGGTTCGGATCGAGACTTCGGCTCTTCCGGTGGCCGGGCCATCGGTCCCTCGATAGGCTACCGAAGGGAAAATGGTTGCGGCCCTTTAGCGTGCCTCCCTTGGTGGCTCAACCTGTGCGATCACCGGGGAATTGGTGCTCTGATCGCATTTGGGAACCACCGGCGTGCCCTTGTGAGACTACATGACCCTTTACCTATCCTATAGCCCTGTGCCTTCAGCTCGGTCACGGAATAAAGGTCCATCGCGGGGGAGAAGAAAGCCCGTGGTGATGGGTCTACTGCACCTCTAGCGGAGGGGGTTGGCCTTGCCGAAGGGTTACCAGAAGCCCTTGTACCGCCACAACGCTTGTTCAGGCCGTACCCCTTCAATGCCAAGTTATCCGACGATAAGGACCCTAAAAGAACAAGCCGACAATTGAACCAGAGGGGAAACGAGGCCACCGTCCTACCCAAACCAAGGGGGCATTGACCGATCCGATCCTTGAGCTGCCACGCTGCTGGAAAGATGCAGCCGAGAACCCATGGACGGCCGCTCGCTTCGGGGAGTGTGCCTCGACCCGACCGAAAAAAGAACGGAGATTGTTTCGGTCCGATGCACCAAAAAACTCCGTCCGCTACTTCTTTTCGTCAGGTCGCCCCGATGAAACCGCCGAGCTCCGACGAGGAGGCATGTAGAGCTTTCGAGGAGGCCTAGGCACGGGCTCCTTTTCCTTACTGCGGACCCTTGGCCCCGTCACAAGCATGTAAAGCAGACCAAGGGAAACGAGGAAGATGAGCCCGAACGCATCCTCCGATGGATTCCCGGCTCCACTCCCAAACCAGGAACCGGAACGTGAGTCGGACCCAGCGACGGCCCCGCCTGGTGGAGGGGAGGCAGGTATCTTCAATTCCACACGGGCAACGGTCCAGAACCCAAGCGCATCCCTTGTCCTCGCGGTCACTACGAAACTCCCGGGATGGATGTAGGTGACGCTGGTGTTGAACGGTGCCGTCTGGTCAATCCCGTTCCCGAAATCCCACTGAGCATTCGAGGAATTGATGTCCGACTGAGGGGCTGGGACAAGAGTGAGGAGGACTTGGGTGGGGGCCCATCGGGACTCGATCTGAGCTTGGATCGAAGCCACGTCCTGAGGAAGGATGAGGATAGGGACCGCGCGGGTGGCCGTGTTCCCAGCCGCGTCCATCACGGAAGCCCGAACGGTGAAGTTTCCGAGGCTTGTGAGATTGTACTCGTGGCTGGCGGCAGCGCCCACGCTCGCAGTTCCGTCACCCCAAGACCAGTCGACCGGGGAATAGCGTCCATCTCCTCCGAAGACCGACGCTGTCGCATTCACCGTGAACGGTGCATCCCCGATGCTGGCATTTAACGAAACCGTGAGGCTCAATCCCGTCACTGTGATCACGGTAGAGTTCCGGGTCAGATTCCCTCCCGAATCCGTCACGGTGGCCACCAGTGTGTACACTCCGGGGTGAAGGTAAGTGTGTTGGACCGAGAGCCCACTCCCTACCGAACCGTCCCCGAGCGTCCAGCTAACGGAGGCGTAGGTTCCCGAACCTCCGGTGATGGATGTGAAAGCGGAGACGGGCAATGGGGCGGGACCGGTCGTAACGTTCGTGCTCACCGTTACCGACAACGGGACGGCATTGCCGCCGCTCACATTCACGTACCCTGACGCAGAACCCGTCGTCCCATTCGAATCTGTGACCGTTACCGTGGCCTTGAAACTCCCCGCAATGGTGAACTCATGCGTAGTCACAAGTCCACTCCCTGTGGAACCATCTCCGAATTGCCATGTGGCCTTGTATGGGGGAACTCCACCGCCCGGTTTCGCCGTGAGCGTCACGTTCAGCGGTGCCGTACCGGAATTGGGTTGGGCCGAAATCGTGACGGGAAGTGGAAGTGTTGAGGCCTGCACGGCTATCCGAGTCACTTGAGTAGCTTTCGTCCCCGATGCGTCCACGACCGTCAGCGAGGCGGAATAGTCTCCAACAAGGCTGTATGTGTGCACGACAGTAGCTCCCGTCCCTATCGACCCATCCCCGAAGGCCCAAGTGTAGTTGTAGGGGGTTGCCCCACCAGTGGCCGAACCGTTGAAGACGACCGTGAGGGGGACCCCACCAGAGTTGGGCTGAGCTTTCAGAGTGACGTTCAAGGCCCCTGGGGGATTTGCGGTGATCTGAACCTGGGCCGTCGACACCGCCCCGGTGGAATCATGGACGGTCAAGACCGCCGTATAGGGTCCGGCAGCGGTGTAGGTGTGGGCGGGGCTTTGCAACGCAGAGGTTGCGCTCCCATCTCCAAAGCTCCATGCATACGTGTAGGGAGGACTACCCCCAATAGCGGACCCCGTGAACGACACTAGGAGCGGGATCGCACCGGATGTTGGCGACCCTGTGGCAACGGCCTGAGCAGTGGGGGGCACGACATCGACGATGTTTGCGCGCATCCCTTCATGGCCCGGACCGCAAAAGATGGTACAATAGACCTCGTTCCCTGTCGAGGGAGTGTTGGGTGCTAAGAACGAGCCGGCCGCCCAAGATCCGACCGGGCTCGCTTGGTTAAGGACCAGATTGCTCCCGATAAGAATGCCGAGCCCATGTTCATTGGTTCCCGAATAGCTGGGGTCAGGCGGAAGACTCGTGGAGTTGACCATGACCTTGAATCCTTCAAAGATGTTCCAAGCCGCCGACTCGTTCGCACCGGTAGAGGAATCAATGATCCAGAATCCGTAGTCATATTCGGTGACATTGAACCACTGGACGCCCGCAGCGTGGGGCGCCAATGAGGGGCCCAACAGACCGCCCGGGCAGGCGACAGCACCCGGGAGGGAACATCGGACAGAGGGCGGTGCTAACGCACCGTATCCAGAGAAGACTAGCACCACCACAGCTAAGGAAGTGGTCATTACGCGAACTGACGAAAGGCGACTACTCCGTTGAAGGAGCCAAAGGGATTGGCGTGCCCCCGACATCGGGACGGAAGGGATCACGGATCGGGCGGAACGCACCACAAAATAGGAATCGTACATCGGGTATAATTGCTCTTCAGGGTGAGGAGGATTCTGAAGTCCCGCACACCGCGCCGCATGCGCCTCTACTTCTCACCGAAAGGCCTTCCTTTCAGGACCAGCTCTCGGGCTATCCGACCAAAAACGAAGGCACCAAAGAGCCATATTCGTTCGACACTGCCTGAATGCCGGAACCCCATCGGCAATGTTTAGTACTCGCCCCCACTTAAAAGAGTGAAATGAAGGCGGGTTGCGCCCAGCGCTCACACCTTGGGTGCGAGCTTGGGAGCCGAGGCGATTGGATGACCAAATGGTTGGTTTTCATCGCCATCGCGGCCGTGAGCCTTACCCTACCAACCCTGACCCAACTTCCCTCTTCGGAAGCAAGCCACGGGGGTCTTCCCCATCCCCCGAACGATTGGTCTGCCCAGCCGCATACGCAAAGTTGTTCCTTCTCCCCAAGTAACTCGACCGCACCCTCCAATTGCGGTACGGATGTCTCGAGCGGGTCGGCGCGCCCTTCCGAGTCTGGTTCCGTGATAGCAAATATACCGGTGGGGTGCGGACCCTACGGAGACACCTATGACAGCGGCAAGCAGGAGATCTTTGTGGTGAACTCCTGCGGCAGTTCCGTGACCGTCATCTCAGCCACCTCCAATTCGGTGGTCGCGACGATCCCGTTGCCCGCCGGCAGCAACCCCGAAGGAGACACGTATGACAGTCAAAACGGATACATCTACACGGCCAACACAGGGGGCGGCACGGTCTCCGTCATCTCGGATGCCACCAACACGGTCGTGGCCAACATTGCAGTACCGAACCCCGTCTACCCATGGGGCATTGATTACGATAGTCGAAACGGCTATGTCTACGCTGCCAACGACGGCGGGGGAGATGCCGTGTGGGTCATTTCGGGCACTCATGTGGTCACAACGATAGGCGTTGGTAGCAGCCCCGATGGCGTCACCTACGACGGGGAGAACGGGAACGTGTACACGGCGAATAGTGGAAGCCAGACGCTCAGCGTGATCTCGGGCGCGACCAATACAGTGGTAGGGACCGTGACGGTGGGAAGCAGTTGGTATCCGTACTGGGTCGCCTACGGTGCGAAGAGCGGGAACATCTACGTGGCTAGCTATGGGACGCGGGACATTTACGCCATTTCTGGATACACGAACGCTCTCGTCGCCACGATCCCCGTTCCATCAACGAACATCGAAATGTCCTACGATAGCGGGAACAACGACGCCTACGCCACTCCCTGCGGCGGAAACCAGGTGTATGTGATCAACGGTTCCAGCAACACGTACCTCACCTCGATCACCGTGCAGAACAACCCCTGTGCGGTCGTCTACGATACCGCCAATGGCGACCTCTATGTCACGAATGCCGGGTCCAACTCGGTGAGTGTGATATCGACTTCGAACCCCCAGGTCACCATCCCGGTCGCCTCCGTCTCCAGCGTTGACATCAGCCAGAGCGTCACCTTCTCTACCCTATCCCAAGGCGGGGTCCCACCCTACACCTACACTTGGAATGGACTCCCAACCGGATGTTCTTCGGCCAGTTCCACCTCGATCACTTGTACCCCAACCGGGGTGGGATCCTTCCTTGTTTCCGTCTCGATCCGGGACAGCACGGGCTATTCTACGTCCAGTGGGACCTTGCCGTTCACAGTCTACTCGGACCCCTCGGTGAGCCCACCTAAACCTTCTCAACCTTCCGCAGACGCCAATCAGACCCTCACCTACAATGCCACCGCTTCAGGTGGCACGACCAATTACACCAGCTTTGCGTGGAAGGAATCCTCCACCAACCTTGGCTGTACGCTAGCCAATGCCCCTTCGATCGTCTGTACCCCAGTGATCAATGGGACCTTCACGACAAGCGTGACGGTGACGGACTCGAACGGATGCTCTTCGGGAACTCCGGGGGGGTGTGCGCCGGTCCCCAGTACGTCTCCCTCGCTGCTTGTATACTCAGATCCGACCGTGGGTCCTCCGACGGTCTCCCCCGGGGCCGTGGACGTGGGGCAATGGGTAAATCTCACGAGCTCAGCCCCCGTGGGTGGACTCCCG
>JAKBKR010000090.1 GCA_021832495.1 bacterium
GAGGAAGAACTTCCGTTCTCATGGCGGAGGATCGCGTAGTCGACTGGCTGCTCGAGGCAAGCCAGCCCTCGGTCCGCTACTACACCCTCGTGGACATCCTGGGGCGAGGGGGCGACGACCCGGCGGTGCGCGCGGCGCACGCACGGATACCCCGGTCCGGATGGGCGGGTGAGATCCTCGCTTCCCAAGGACGAGAGGGGTATTGGGAGGCCCACCCTCCGAGATCGGTCCGGGAGTGGGTCAACTTCCTGCGCTTCCCCCCGTACCGCTCCTCCATCTGGCGGGGGATCGTCCTATCCGACCTCGGACTCACCGCTTCGGACCCGCGGGTCCGAAGGTTCGTCGACCGGGTCTTCGAGTACATGCTCCCGCTAAGCTCAATTTGCAATATTTACACCGAGGAGGTGTGCATCGTCGGGAACGTCGCCCGCATGCTGAATAGTTTCGGGTACGGTGACGACCGGCGGGTCCGAAAGCTCTACGATTGGATGATCGAGGACCAGCGGGAGGATGGGGGGTGGAACTGCGCCGCTGGGCGTCCCGGGACCCTCGACTGCTGGGAGGCGCTCTCGGCCTTCGCGGCCGTCCCGAAGAAGAGACGGAGCGGGGCGATGCAACGCGCCGTCGACCGGGGGGCCGAGTTCTATCTCGAACGGAAGCTCTTCGAGGAGGGGCGGCGCTACGCCCCGTGGTTCCGGTTCCATTACCCGAGACACTATTTCTACGACGTCCTGGTCGGGCTGGACGTCCTCACCGAACTTGGCTACGGGGGAGACCGACGGCTCGACCCCGCGCTCAAGGTGCTCCGAGACAAACGGAGGGGGGACGGGACCTGGGCCCTCGACCGGGTCCATCCGGATGAGGTGCCGGAAGGGGCCGCCCGTGGCCGACGGCCCTTCACATTGGAACGGCCCGGAGAACCGAGCAAGTGGATCACGCTCACGGCCCTGCGCGTGCTCAAGCGAGTGGAACGGGCCCGGTAGGGGCCGCTCACTTGGGTCGATCCTCGCTCGCTAAGGATCGCCCCTTCAATAGCCGGGGTACGCCGGCGGGGGAGCCACCGGGGGTGCGGTCAATTGGGCATGAGCCGGGTCGAAGGGTTCCATCGCGCGGAAATATCCGCGCAACCGGATCGCTCCGACCAGGAGAAGAACGAAGCTCAGGATGGCGAAGAAGAAGCCGAAGGAGGGACCCCAGGTCATCGTGCCGGAGACCGAGCCGCCCGAGGAACTGTTCAGAGTATAGTCACAGGCGCCGCCCCACCCGGATGTGGACGATCCGGGTGCGCAGAGCTGGTTTGCAAGGATACCTCCTACGATCCCATCGAAGATGAGGAAGAGAATGATGGAGACGAGGAGCAGCACAAGGGAAAGCCGGGTGAGCGCGTAGGGCCTTCGCACCTTTTTTCGAACGACCGGGCCCGAGTCGTTGGATGCCTTGAATCCCAGAGCGCCCGCAACGAGGCCCAGGATGAGCGAAAGGACGAGGAGGAGCGCGGGGATGAAAAAGAGAATACCGGTCCCCGGAGATATGGCCATGTAGAGCGCACATTGACCCGTGCTGACGCTGATGCCGGAGTTCGCTCCCGAGCCGCTCACACACAATTCAAAGGCGTCCAGATCGGCCTCCATCACGAGGGATCCATTGTTCGAGCCGGAGCCGCTCAAGTCGAAGGAGTACCACGGCAGGATGAGGGCGGCGACGAGGAGGGCCGCCCCGACGAGCACCACGATGGCCGGGGCCAAGGCGTTCTTCCGCTCGACGGCTGACGGTCCGACGGGAACGCCCCCCATGGCGGGGCCTCCGCTCCACTCGGGAGAGGGGGAAGGGTATCCGCCGGCCGGCGAGGCGGCCCAGCCGTACTGGGGCTCGGGGGAGGGCCACGTCGGGGGCGGGGGAACATCGGGCGGCGGGGGGTAGGTTGGCGCACTGGCCATTGGTGGGATTAGTCAATCCCGCACATAACACCATCTCATCCGGTAAGACTTCCTATGTTTTCATGGCGCGTTTATATGGGGAGGCCCCTTGGTACCTCTGTCCGTGTCGCCCGTGGCTTTCCCAACCCCGACCCGAATCTACCTGGAATCCCGAACGCTCGGAGCGATCGGCCTTCTGCTCCTTCTCGTACTCGCCTCCACCTGGATTCCCGCTTCGCGGGGGACCGTGGCCCCACCGCACCCACTCTCTCCGCTCGCCAACCCCTACTTCGAGGTCAACTACACCCTGGGTTCACCGGTCACCGGAACCGGGTACGGGGATGCGTTCGACCCGGCAACGGGGGATTTCTACGTCGTGAACAGTTCGAATGCCGTCAAGGTCGTCAACGAATCGAAGTGGACCGCGGTCGGCAATCTCACCGTCACCTCCGGCAGGTACGCGCACATTGCGATGGACCCGGTGCACGCGCTCGGCTTCGTGAACGGAGGTGCCGCGCAGAACGTCACGATCTTCAACACCTCGACCCTGACCGTCGTAAGGACGCTCGTGGTCACCGGTGGCTCCGGCATTGCCGTCGATCCGCTGCATGAGGTGGTGATGTTCGACAATGGGAACGACATCACACTCTATGATTATGGGAGCGGGAGATTCCTTTACAACATCACGGTCGGAACCGGCACGCTCACTTCCGCTCTCGCCTTCGATCCGGGGGCCGGGTGGATCGCCTTCCCCTACCAATCCGCGGGCCTCGGCGCCGTGCTCGGCATCGTGAACGAAACGACGCAACGATGGGTCACCAACGTGAGCATCTCGGGCACTCCGATCGGCATCGCCTACGACCCGGGCGGTAAGGATTTCGTGGTCGGGTGCGGCTCGCAGGTCTCCGTCGTGCAGCTCGTCCCCGCATTCTCGGTCCAAAACTACACGATCCCATCCCCGGCACAGAATGCCATCGGTGTCTCGATCATCAACGGCGGTGCGGACGAGGCCCTCCTATGGACCTACGAGAACGCAGGCGGGGCCACCCTCATCCCCTTCGACATCTCGCGCGGTGTGTTCCTGCCGTCCGTGCTCTATTCTTCGAATGCCTGGCCCGCGGCCATTGCGGTGGACCCGAGGACCCTCGCCGCACTGGCCGTCGATCCGCTCACTGGTGATCTTGCCCCCTACCTCCCTACCCTGACGGGCCGGCAAAGCGTGAGCTTCACCGAAACGGGGCTCTTGGGAGGGACCGACTGGTGCATGAGCCTGAACGCGACATCCCAATGCTCGACCTCGACGGTCGTGTCGTACGACGAGAAGGCCGGATCGTACTCGTACACCGTGGGAGGGGTGGCGGGCTACACGGTCACACCCACGAGTGGCTCGGTATCCGTCTTGACCGCCCCCGTTAGCGTGAGCGTGACGTACACCCCGAAGTCCTCCCTCGACCATGCGGTCAATTTCACGGAGTCGGGGCTCCCGGCGGGCACCAACTGGTCGGTGACGTTCAATTGGGCGACCCGGTCCACCACGGGGACGACCGACACGTTCTCCGCCCCGAACGGTTCGTATGCCTATTCCGTGGGATCCGTGCCGGGCTACACGGCGAACCCGTCGAGCGGCGTGGTCACCGTCAACGGGGCGGCCGTGGTCCAGACCATCACCTTCTCCGTCTTCTCGGGACCGAAGTACTGGGTCAACTTCACAGAGAGCGGGCTGCCCGCGGGCACTTTGTGGTCGATCGACCTCGGCGGCGCCAATTCCGCCTCGGCGACCACCACGATCGCCTATTCCTTGGGCAACGGCACGTATTCGTTCACCGTGGGGACCGTGACGGGGTACCGTGAGACCCCATCTTCCGGGACCATCACCGTGGCGGGGAAACCCGTTTCCACCTTGGTCCAGTTTACTCCCATCGGCGTCACCACTTACAACATCTCCTACGTGGAGACCGGGCTCCCGGTGGGCACCACATGGTCCGTCACACAGAACGGCTCGAAGCAATCGGCCGCAATATCCACGATCGTGTTCATCGCCCCTAAGGGGTCGTACTTCTACACCATTCCCAACGTGGCCGGCTACGCCCCGGTTCCCTTTTCCGGGTACGCCAATGTCACCAATGGTAACGTGACGGTGCCGGTAACCTTCTCCCTCGTCGCCTCCAAATGGACCGTTTCGTTCAATGAGGTCGGTCTTGCTCCGGGCACGCCGTGGTGGGTCGTGCTTGCGGGCACCAACGTCACCTCCGTCAACCCCACGGTCTCTTTCCTCGAACCAAACGGGAACTATGCCTTCTCGGTAGGTGCGAGTGGGTACACCCCCTTCCCCGCCGTGGGTTCGGTCTCCGTGGCTGGGGCGAACGTGACCCAGTCCATCCAGTTCACCACCGCGACCCCGCCGACATTCTCGGTCACCTTTTCCGAGACCGGACTTTCCACCGGCACCAGCTGGGCGATCGCTCTTCAGGGGACCACACACTACGCGAGCGCCCCCTCCGCCGTGACGTTCCTTGAGCCGAACGCCACCTACACCTACAGCGTGCCCGGGGTGACGGGCTACTCGGCCAACCCCACGTCGGGAACGATCACTGTGAGCGGGCCCGGGGCCGGAGCGACCATCGCCTTCACCGTCCAAAGCGGAGGCGCGTTCCCCGTCACCTTTGACGAGACGGGAGTCCCTTCCGGGACGGCCTGGTGGGTCTGGGTCCATGGGTCCACCAACCAGACGTCCACCACCCCTTCGATGACCCTCGTCCTCACGAACGGGAACTACCAGTACTCCACGGGTTCCACACCATCGTACCAACCGAACCAGCCGAACGGGCAGTTCTCCGTGTCCGGGCAGGCGACCACGGTGTACATCACGTTCTTTGCGATCCCCCCGGGTTCGTACCTTGTGGACTTCCTCGAGACCGGCCTCCCCTCGGGCACGTCGTGGTCCGTGACCCTGGCCGGGATCACCCACACCTCGACTACGGCCTCGGACGTCTTTTACGAGATCAATGGGAGCTGGTCGTACTCCCTCGGGACGGTCACCGGGTATCAGGGCAGTCCAAACCCGGGCACCGTGCAGGTGGCCGGGTCCGGGCAAACCGTCTACATCACGTTCGCAACGGTCACCCATTCGGTCGGTCAGACCACGGGTTCGGCCTCTCTTCTCACGGGCTGGGGCATGTACCTGCTGTGGGCCGTCGGGATCGCGGTGGCGGGGGTCGTGGCGGCCGTGGCGACCCGGCCTAAGCACCCGCCGATGGGCCCGTAGACGACACTGCCATCGATTCGAGGTGGGAGACGACGGTCTCGACCGCCCGCGTGTACGGCTCGAGGTCGAGCCCGGGGTACCCCGCGACCGCCTCGAGAGCCCCATCTACGAGCATGGGTGGGATGCCCCGGTTGAGGAGCTCCTCCCGCCCTGGAGGGTCCGACCGCCGGAGCGTCCGCCCGAGGACCAGCCGTTCGGTGGTCGCTTCCGCGATATCCAGAAGATGCGCGACCGATCGGACCGGGTCCACCGGCACGATCGCTTCCGCCCGCACCGAGATGTACGAAACGCCCCGCTCGCTCACGAAGCAGTGCGTCTTGCCGATCACGAGGACCTCTTGCGGGGGCACCACTTGCGAAAGGTATGCGAGCGTGCGGGGGTGGAAACTGCTCCCCGTGACGGTACACGACCCCGTGGGGTCTTCCATCCGGGCGCGCAGGAGCGGGTTCTCCCCGGCCATCCGGTCCACCCCGACGATCCGGCCCGAAAGGAGCACCCGGTTCATCGTGGCCCCCAACGGGCTGAGCAAGTATGACCGGCCCCGGTCCCCGGCGCCGCGCACCTCGACCCGGGAAGCATTGAGCTCGTGGGCGAAGACCCGCCATGCCACCTCTCGTTCTCGGAACTCACGGGACGGTGTCACGGAAGGACCTCACGGGCGAGATGCCGTCGAAGCTCGGCCAGGCGCTTTGCCGGGAGCGCGGGCACCGGCTCGTACGACTCGACAAGGAGGGTCGGGAACTCTCCGTTGAGAAGGCGCCCCTCCAGGCGGAAATAATGGCCCACGAAATGCGAATGCAAGGTTTCGGATAGGACGGTGGAGGGTTGGGTACCGAGTTCGGCATCCGAGATCGGGCGGCCCACGATGCGCTCCACATCCGGACGACGGATGCTCACCGTGACCGTTCCGGTGCCGTCATCGAGCACCGCCCGGAGGCGCAGGTCGATCTTGCCCTCGACCGTACCATGGGTCCCGCAGACGTTCGCCTGCAGCACGCGGGAACACTCGGGGCACCGATGGACCACACCCGTGGAGGAAAGGAGCGAAGTGATCACACCGGTCACGCGCGCCGGGAAAGCGGGGGGTCCCCCCTTGACCTGCCATAGCGGCATTGAGCGGTCCCCGCGCTCGCGCGCGGGCATCGGGACCTCCTCGGCCTTGAGCGGTTCGAAGCGGGTGTTCCGGGTGAGCCGGACCTCCGGGCGACCCTGCCAGTCGCGCACCTCGGCCCCGATGAAGCGGAACGTGCTCCCTGCCAACAAAAGATCGCGCTTCGGATCGTCCCACCAGGTGAAACGCACTTGGGCCGAGCCGTCCGACAAGAGACCGGAGAAGAGCACGACCTTCACGCCATCCTTGCGGCGCGAGACCTCGCGCCACTCCGACTCGACGACCCGGGCGCGGAAGGTGACCGGGGAGGTGCCGGACCGGAGGTCGCCAAGGCGCGCGAGATGCTGTCCCTCCGAGGCCGTTCGCGCCCTCGAGAGCGCCGCACCGAGCGCCTCGCTATAAACCTCCTGCCCCCCCGACATCCGTGCGTTCCTTGTCCCCGCTTGCGCTCGCAATGAGGCCCGGGTAGATGAAGTTGTGCCCGCCGGTGGGACCGCGGGCTCTACGGCTCGGCACCGAAGGCCGATCCTATCCCCCGGTCGAAGAACCTAAAGGGGTGGAGGCGTCCCCTTCGGCAGGCATGGCCAAGAACTTCGCCGAACTCCTGGACCGGGCGCTCCTCGACCATCGCACCTTCCTGACCGTAGGGCTCGACCCCCGTCCAGGGGGGATCCCGGCAGGTGTCGGAGGGGAGGAGCTCGAAGCCCTCCGCGGGTTCCTCCTTGGGATCATCGAGGCCACCCGGGACTACTGTGTCGCCTTCAAGATGCAGCTCGCTAGCTACCTCGCCTTTGGCCCCGGCGGGATGGACCTCCTGGCCGAGGTCAGAGCCGTGGCGGCGCGGGACCGGATCACGATCCTGGACCTGAAGGCCTCCGACATTCCCTCCACGATGGAACTCTATCGGAGCGCGGTCCTCGAACGCTGGGGGTTCGATGCCATGACGGTGAACCCGTACCTGGGCTGGGAGACCATCTCCGCCGCGCTCAAGGAGGATGCGAAGGGCCTGTTCGTCCTGCTGCACACTTCGAATGCCGGGGCGCAGGACTTCGAGGAGCGCACGGTCGACGGAGGCCAGCCGCTCTGGCGCACGATGATCCCGCGGCTGCGCGAGCTCTCGATGTCGGGGAACATCGGCGCTGTCGTGGGGGCCACGTTCCCGGAAGCCCTCACCGAGGCCCGCCAAGGACTGGGAACGTGTGTTCCGCTGCTGGTTCCCGGGGTCGGTCGGCAAGGGGGGTCCCTCGAGGACGTCCTTCGATCCGGCCGGG
>JAKBKR010000091.1 GCA_021832495.1 bacterium
GGAGACGCCCAGCCGAGTTCGGGATGGAACTATTGCCAGAGCTGCGGCAAACCGAACCCCGTGACCCGGGGGATTACCCCCTCCTCCACGAACTCTTCCTTGTCGCAAACCTCCACTCCTTCTGCCGGGATTGTCGGAACCCCAGGAAGTACGCGAGAGCGCAAACCCCACCCGGTCGCTGCGGTCGTAGGGATTCTCCTAGTCATAGGCGTGGTGATTGGTGGCATCTGGTGGATAAACTCCTCGAAGGGAGGAGGGTGTCAGAACTCCAGCGGGAGCTTTTGTTTTGCCGTAGGACCCCCGAGCACCCCCCATACAGGGGACTGCTGGACGAACCATGCGACCTATTCTTTCCCGGTCGGGAACACGGTCTCCTTCAGCTGGTCGACCTCGCCCAGCGGAACCGCGGCGGTCGACATCGAGGACTCGAACGGCAACAACGTCTACCAGCAACAGTCGAGCTCGGGTTCGGGAACTTTCTCTGCAAACACGGCGGGGTACACTTTCTACGTGAGCGCTCCCTGCGGAAATGGTTGGGGTGGTTCGGTCACCTTCTCAGGGACCTACTCTTGACGCAAGCGTTGCGGCTTACGCGGCGGATTCCCGGTTAGACCTCCTCAACGATGGGGAGAGTGTTCCGGACATCGAGATTCGACTGCCGGATAACGCCCGCCGCAGTACTCGTGGCCCGCGGGGAATCCGTCCGCCGAGCCGTTCCCCGACTGAAATCTTCAGTCAAGCAGGAAAGGGGAGCCCCGCAACCTACGCCCGATGCATCGACTTTCGCTGTGACGTGCCTGGGAGAGCTAGTCGGTGGGGCGCCGGCTTAAGGTTCATGAGAGAGGAACCACTCTCGCCGCACATGGCGTGGGGCAATGACCAGTGGGCGAGACGGATGGCAGTGGCCTTGGTCGCAGTGCTCTTCCTCATCCCTGGACAGGGACTCGCGATTGGAGCTGCGCATTCTCGGGCCCTCCCGCAATCCCCCCTCCCTGCCATCGTTGGAAGCCCGCATCCGGTTGCGCGTCGCTCCGGTCCCTCAGCTTGGGCGATGAGCTCGGGTTCACCAGGCACCCAGGTTCTCCCGTTCGACCGGACTCTCGTGAACGGAGCGCTAGCGGGTGAATCCTTACCGCAGTTGGCCGTCGACACGGCGACTGCCTCGCTTTCCCAAGGCGAGGGGCCAGACTCATTCGTGGTCCGGGAAAGTCTCGCTCCGTCGCTCCAGGCTTCCCACGGCGCAGGTGAGACGGCGGGGCCCGCGATCACGCCTGTCCCCTTCTCCGGGAGCGCCACACCCACTTGGTCGAACATCACGTCCTCCCTCGTCATTGAACCTCGGGCCGGCGAACAGCTCTCCATGGCGTACGACACCGCGGATGGCTACGTCGTGCTCTACCTCCCTTCCCAAGCGCAGTCCTGGCTCCGGGGGAGTCCCACCCCAGGATACACCTGGACCTTTTCTGGCGGGCAATGGACCAACCTGACCTCGACAATCGGAGCGGCGGCCCCCCCGTCACGGGACGATTCCTCGATGTCCTACGATTCCGCCTCTAGCCAAGTCCTCCTGTTTGGCGGCTATACCGCCGTGATCAACCCCTCCACGGGCTCCTACTATGTCGCCGACATGTCCGACACCTGGGCGTTCTCGGCCGGGCACTGGACGAACCTCACCTCCACAGCAGGGACCCCCCCGTCGGGCCGATTCCTCGCGATGATGACTTTCGACGGCGCCGACAACGAGATGGTTCTTTTTGGGGGGGACTTCAACTCCATTTCCACGGCCCAGCACCAGCTCACCGACACTTGGAAGTTCGCAAGCGGGGTGTGGACCAACATCACCGCGACCGCGGGCACAGCGCCCTCGCCACGGGTCGTCGCTGGCTTGGTGGACGACACCCCCGACGGCTACCTCCTCCTCTTCGGGGGGCTTCGCACCAACCTTGCAGGGGCCGTCGTGCATGTGTGCGACGACTCGTGGAAGTTCAACGGCGGCGTGTGGACGAACCTCACCGGTTCTCTCACCCTCTCGCCCCCAGCGGGTTCCGGGGCGCCCATGGTCTACGATGGAGCGATCAGCCTTGTCCTCGAGTACGAGGGACCGAGCGGGACCTGGACCTACTCGGCGGGGGCATGGACCAACATCACCGCGACCGCGGGCACGCCTCCCCCGCTGCTTAACGGCGTATCGGCAACGGTCTATGACGCCAAGGACGGGTACGTTGTCGACTGGATCGGGTACCGCACGTTCGGCCCCTCCTACACCTGGATGTTCGGCACCGGCACGCCACCGCCGCTCTTCGTGGTCTCCATCGCCACTGCTCCAACGACTTGCGGGTCGATCACCTTCTCGGGCGTGACCTACACCAACGGCCAGAGCGTGAACGCGGCGTACGGCAGCCACAGCGTGAGCGCCACAGCTTGCGGGGGGTACGCTCTCTCCGGGATTGCCGCCTCCGGCTCCGTCACCTACTGGCCGGGGAACTCGACCGCCTCGGTGGGAGGGGCCGGCGGGCTCACCGCCACCTTCCTCTACCAGAGCCCCCCACCGCATTACGTCGTCTGGTTCAACGTGACCCCGGCCCCCTGTTCCCCTCTCACCTTCAACGGCACCTCCCAGGCCAACGGGAGCTCGGCGAGCCTCCTCGCCAACTCCTACCAGGCCGGGGCCGGCGTGTGCTCGGGCTACCGGTTCGACACCTGGGCTGCGATGGGTGGGGTCTCCGTCGCCACGCCGACGGCCCCGGCTTCTACAGTAACCGTCTCCGCCGGTGGGAGCCTGACGGCCATCTACTGGTCCACGAATTCGACGACGACCCTCAGTTGTTCCCCCGTGTTGGTCGGTATTGGGTCAACGACCGTCTGCACCGCCGAGGTGACCGGACTTACGCCCTCGGGGACCGTTAGCTTCACGACCGCGGGGATCGGGTCCCTTCCGGGGTCGCTCAGCCCATCCTCGTCGTCCTGCACACTGAGCCTGGGAACGTGCTACGCGACGTTCATCGGCGGATCTGAGGGCGGAGTGAACGTCACCGCCGCCTACGGTGGAGATCTCAACAACCGTCCAGGCACCTCGGGCAACTACACCCTGACGGTCACGTCCACGCCCTCCGCGCAGGCATGGAGCGGTAGCGTCAGCACGAGCATGACGCTGGACGTGAGCACCCCCGGGTACTCGTACTCGAGCATGGACTCGTGGAGCGGGCACTTCACGGTCCATCTTTCCTCGATGTATCGCCTTGGTTACTCATCGATTGCGCCATGTCCTGCCCAGAACCTCTGCTTCTATGGCACGGGGAGTGGAGTCGGTACGGCCGACCTTGAGTATGGGAGCCAAACCCCCGCGCCCGGTGAGACCTGCACGTACGAGGGCCCCCTTCTGAACAATGCGACGGTTTGGGGGCTCGTCGTCAATCCGTTTCTGATGGCCGGGGGCGAAACGATGTTCCCAGGCGGCGTGGCTTGGACCTTCTACGTCTACCTCCCCGCCGCGGCTACCGCGACATGCCTGGGCTCCGGAGGTCTCGATCCTAACTTGGGCTTGACCCAAGAGCTCGTAAACTTTGCACCGGGGTTGGTTCTTCAGGCCGGATTCGGGGAGACCTTTGCCTACAGCGAGATTGGTCAGACTGGCGCCACCACCGTTGAGTTCGGCGCCGTCAATGTCCACTGCCATCCCGCCTCCGAACTGGTAGGAGGAACCGGGGACTGTCTGGCCTACGTCAGTGGGAACTACCCGTCCGGCGAGGTGGAGTGGTCTGGGCTCATGCTTGGCGCCGGAGGGACGATCACCTTCGGCCACACCGCATGCATCCTCGTTCATCTTGCAGCCACGACGAGCGTCTGCGGAATCTCGCTCAGGAGCCAGGTCTATGGAAAGGTGAAGGTCACGGCCCACTACTTGGGGGACACCCTGAACCCTTCGATGACCGGGAAGGGATGGATGACGTTCGCGCAGGGACAGTCCCAAGTGGCCCTCGCCTGTTCGCCTTCGGTGGTCAACGGAACTCTCCACGCGAGCTGCAATGCGACGGTCTCAGGTAACCCACCGACCCCCATCCCCTCGGGTACGGTCGCGTGGAACGAGCTTGACCCCGTCGGCGTTCTCTCCAACTCCAGCTGCACCCTCAAAGGCGCTGTCTGTGGCGACGCTCTTGTCCAGGCGAATGCCTCCTCCGAACCTGCGACCCTCGTCGCCACGTACCTCGGCGACAGCATCCACCCGTCCGCACAAGCGGCCGACACCCTTTCGGTGGTGACCGACGGCGCTGCCTCCGCCGATCAGACTCAAGCCACCGGGATGAACATCAGCCTCGCCGGCGTAAGCGGTTCCGTCGCGAACGTCGTTACGACAGACCTCGTCGTTCAACCGACACTCACAGGGACGGCTCCGTTCCCATCCGGCGAGTATTTCGATGTTCAAGTGACTGGCGTGACCGGGGGAAACGCCACGGTGTGCTACACCGGGGCGGAGGTCCTCGCTCAGACTTCCATGGACTACTTCTCCAACGGGACCTGGATTCGCGCCGGGTCTGTGAGTGCCGTCTCCGGCCAGAGCGTATGCGGGGCGATCCCCATAGCCTCCCTTGCTGGGGACCCGGTGGCCATCGGACCGTTCGACCCGGCGGGAGTTCCGTACTATACCGTGTCCTTCGAGGCGAGCGGTCTTCCCGCAGCGACCTCGTGGGAGGTCTCGTTCAACGGTTCGGGCCTGAACTCGACCACGATCTCAATCCAGTTTCAGGTCCCAAACGGCACGACCTCGTTCACCATTGGAGCAGTTTCCGGCTTCACGGCCAGTCCGCAGTCGGGATCGGTCCAGATCGACGGGGCCAATCGCACGATCATGATCACCTTCGTTTCGGGTAACGGACCGCATTCGTCCAAGGGATTCCTGGGGCTACCGGGGATGGAGGGTTACATCCTCGTCGGTGCGGTCGTCCCGGTGGTTGCGGCAGTCGCCACGCTGACGCTCTTCAGGAGGAGGTCGGGGTCTGCCGCTCAACCCAAGAGTGAGTCCAAGCAGGCTGAGGACAACGATGCGAAGGGCAAAGTGTCTCCAGAGAAGACGGACGCACTGGTGACTCCGGAGAAGGACGATGGCGCGGGGAAGGAGTGACCCCTCGTGGTCATAGGGAGGAGATTCCCGAAAAGTTCCACCCAGGGGTGACCCTGGGCGAGGGTGGGGAGCACCTGACCTTCTCCCTCGAAACACGACCACCCGACCCCGTCCCGCGAGCGATAGCGCCTGCCGGCCCGGTACCCCCCTCCCCTCGCGCCTATCTCATATAGCTCGCTTCACCCAAGCGCCCACGAGCCGCACGCGTTGGCCAGGAGTGGGCTACGCAAGGCTGGCTCCGCAGAACGGGCAACTTGGAGCCTGAAACGGTACCTCCCTCTCGCAAGAGCGACACCGCTCGGGACCCCCACTCCTCGCGCGCGGTGGTGGTCGATGCCCACCTCGCTCGAATCCCACTCTTCGAGCCCCTGCGCGCAGGACCCCGAGGGCCCCCACAAGCGTGACCACGAAAGCCCCCCACCACGAGACGAAGACGGTCCACGCGACGGACGGGCTAACCAGACGGGGAAGAGAACGCGCAACGGACTCCACGAGCAGGATTGCGGCTGCGCCGGCAAGCAGGACGAACCGCCATCGCGAGCCGCTGCATCGGAAGGCCCCGACAAGCGTCGCGACAAGCCCTCCCCAGAAGGCCAGAAACGGGACCCACTCCAACGCCCCTGGGAACGGTGCATAAGTCTCCTCGATGAGCAAGGAGGGAAGGAAGAGCAGGAGCCCCAGGACGAAAATCGCCCTCCACCTCGCGGTCGTGGAGGTCTCGCCAGAGCCCGCGACCATGGGTCAAGCGATGGCGCTCCCCCCGCATGGAGGCTGCGGTGCCCGACGCGTCCTGGAGGACGGCGCCTGAGAGCGGGGGGCAGCCGGGCCGCTCGAAGGTCCGCCTCGCCGAGGGCCGGTCAGGCCCGAGGGCATCCGAAGGACGAGGCAGGATCGGCGACCTCGGCGGGGCCGAGTTCACGGAGCGCCGGGGAGGCGGTGGAACGCCCGTCGCAGCTCTCGAAGGTGCGCCTCGTCGTACGCCGGAGGGCGGAGCCAGAACTTCCCGATCCAGACCGTCCGTCCGTCCACTTTGAAGAAGACCCGGTAGTCGCCCAGCGGGAACCGCCAGACCCCCGGGACCTGTCCCACGTCCTTCACGGAGAAGAAGGGATGCGAGCGGTAGGGATTGGCCTCCAGGTAGGGAAGAAGCTCGCGGAAGCGCCGCTGGAGGTGCTGGGGGAGCCGGTAGAACTCCTTCTCGGCCGGAAGAAGGAAGCGGACCTCGTAGGTCACACGCCGGCCCTTTCCAGAACCTGGGCCGCGGTCGGGCCCTTGAGGGTGGAGAAACGGCCCTCGAGCTCCTTCACGAGCACGGGCGGGAAGTGCTCCTCGACCATCTCGAGAATCAGGTCCTCGTAGGTCTGCCCGGAGGACTTGAGCGCATCGAGCAGCCGCTGGGTGCTCGCGTGGACCTGGATGCTCGTGGTCGGGTCCTTCGCAGCCATCGCCTCACCATAGCGCACTATAGAGATAAGAGTTGCCGTACTGCCCTACGCTCGCCTCGCTGTTCGGGCGGAGGCGAGCGATCTCCGTCCCGCCCGCCGAGATTGCGAGCGAGGACCCGTTCCCTGGCCCAACGGGTCCGGACGCGGCGATCCCCGACGAGGCGGGGGCGGCGCTGGCGAGGGACCCCCCATCGGCCCGAGAAACCGATAGACCCGCGGCGGGGGGTCCCGAGCGAGGCCCCGTTCCCTGACCCAACGGGGCCGAAATCGGGCGCCCGCAGGTGGGGCAGGCCGAGAGAGCCCGATTCTCGCTCACTCGCCGGAGGACCGGGGCAGAGGTCTCGAGGGAGGACCGTCCCCGAGGGTTCGGCCCGAGTGGCAGGTCCGGTATGGCGTGTTCGGCGGTGGTCGGCGATGCTGCGTTCTGGTTCTCGTTCATGGAGGACCTCGTTCAAAGGGGTCCTCCATGAAGGGGGATCGGACCCCTACGAGACCTCGGGCGGTTCTTGCGCGTAGAGGCGCGTGATCCGACGATCCAGAGCCCAAGCCCAAGCAGCCAGGCCGACCGTGAAGGACACCAGGACCAAGATGAGAATGAGAAACTGGTCCTGCCCGCCCGGTGTGCACGGCCAAGAGGGCGGCGGGGGGTAGAAGGCATGGTTGGTGCAGCCAACGCTGAGGTACTGAAGAGAGAACGCGAAGTCGGTGAGGGCGGCGAGAACCGCGACGGCCGCACTCACGTTACGGAGACGCCGAAGCGAGCTATATTAGATAGAGCGCGCGCGGCAGCACCTTCTGGTCGGGGAGAGCTTGCGCTGAGAGGCACGGCCTACCCGATCGGTCTTCGAGGGAGAGAGTCTGCTCCCTCGGGCGGAACG
>JAKBKR010000092.1 GCA_021832495.1 bacterium
AGGAGCAGGTAGCGGGGAAGCGCCATCCCGTGCTTCTTCACAAAGGCGAAGACCGCACCCGCACCGACCGCGAGAAGGAAAATGACCGTGGCGAGGAGGATGGCGGGCAGGTCGTGGGGGAAGAGGGCCAGGAGGGCGTAGGACGCCCCTCCCCCGACGGCCGCGCTCAGGATCAGGGTCACGGCCTGGTTGGCGGGCAAGGGGCCGATCCTCATGGTCTCTGACCCCACCTTGGGCGGGAAGCTCACGACACCCCTTGCATTCTGCTCTTCTTCCATCATGAACTACCTAGGGAACGGGGGAGCCGTCTCTCCGGCTCCTTCGTCTTCACATGGGTGCTCCGTGCAGGTTGCGGAGGGTCTCGGGTCTCCGAACCTTCGTGCGACGACCCTCACACTTACACTGGCCAGGTAGACAATGCCCCCGCCCATTCCCACCGTGAAGAGGAAGACCATGGTTGCCAGCAGGTATACCGCGAAGCTGTGTGGGAAGCGGGTCAGGACACCGTAGGACAACCATCCTCCGACGGCGGCGCTCAAGATCAGCACCACCATCCTACTGGCTGGTATCGGGCCTATCATAATCGGTTTCGAGTCTACCTTGCGAGGGAAGCTCACTGTGCCGCTGTCACCCTCTTCTTCATTCGCCATGTTCTACACCTCAGGCCGGGAAGTGGGCAGAGCGCCGCTTCTCCGGAGCGAACTTACCATGGAGTGATAATCGATTGCCACTCTCTGTCTCGGGCTCCCGGCCCCGGACTCCTTGTTGCCAAAGTTGAGGAATGGGTGGACTGGCCCCGACCCGGAGCCTCCGGGTGTATCGGCTCCCAGTGCCCCACCGCCCACCTTCGCTGCCCTGCGGGCATTCCAGGCTTGCTTCAGAGGGCCCCCGGCCCGCTTGCTTACGGCCCTGCCAATCGCTTTCCCGCCCACATATGCAACGGCACCTCCCAAAGCGGCGGCGGCCCCGATTGGAGACATGGTCCCAAGCCCTCTCGCTGCGGAGCCTATGGCCTTCCCGGCACCGCTGAGGGCACCTCCCCCACCCCCGGACATGCCTCCAGGCATGCCCGAGCCGCCTCCGAAGGTCTCCGCGGAGCCCATCCCAGCACCAGCCCCCATGACGGAGGCCCCGATGCCCGAGACGGCCCCTCCGGTGTCCGTCATCACCTTGGGCATCCCGATGGCGAGCGCAATGGCCCCAATCACAATGAACGAATCTAGCCAGGAGTTTCCGGTGCCCCCCCCTTGGATGAAGAGGATCATCAGCTCGAGCACGATGGCGACGAAGACGGCGAGGAAGGTCCACTCGAAGAACATCTTGATCATCTTCTTCCCGTAGGACTGGGTCTTCGGGAAGCTCCAGAGAAGGAATCCCCAGGGAAGGATGACGGCGGCAAAGAAGATCATCAGGATGCGGACGCCCTGCTCCACGAGGAGCATGAAGAGCATGATCATCATGACGAAATAGAAGAACACGGTGAGGGGACCCGTCCCTCCAGTGATTGCGTTCGACCATGGGATGCTCGTCCCCGGCGGGAGAAGGGTCTGGGCCAGGGCACCGGAAAGGGCGATGCAGAAGTCCCCGATGAGCATCACCGAGCTTCCAAGGACGAGGGCGAAGACCAGCTTCGTTAGCAGGTGCCGGTACTGGAACTTCTTCTCGGCGATTGGGGCGAGGATGAACAGGATACCGATGGCCGCGATGATGATGCCGAGGGAGGCCAGGAAGACCGAGTAGGTCACCTCGAGAAGTGACTTGACGGCGGAGTTGTCAAGGCTGGGCACGTAGTCGATGGACCCGACCACCCAGCCCATCTCCGTCTGAACGGCGGCTCCAAGGGGGGCGGTGAGGCCTCCCCAGAGGGAGGACCAGAAATCGTCCCAGAAGCTCACGGCTCCTTCTCCCCAGGGGCGTGGGTCTCGTAGCAGTCCCAGCAAAGAGGCCCCTTGGCGCAGTCAACACAGAAGAGCGGCTGCTCGTCCTGCCAGAAGATTAGGAACCCACAATCCTCGCAGGTGTCCATGCCCCCGCTGGAAGGGGGAGGGGGGCTGACCAGGCCGCTCATCATGTTGCGTCTCCGCTGACGAGCGAGGCGAGCTTCCGCCAGCCCTTGAGGGTCCAGTAGAGGAAAACGCAGAAGAGCCCCAAGCTAGCCAGCTCGAGGAAGTAGGGGAAGGCTGGAGCCGGAGGGGAGACTGTTACGGTGGAGTTGCTAGTGCCCCAACTGCCATTACCCAAGCCACCGTTCCCGGGGGCGAAGGCGATAGACACCTCGACGACACTCCCGTCGGTCACGTTGGTCCAGTTCAGCCAAGCGTTCCCCGCCCAGGGACATTGGGATGGGGGAGTGGCGTCGAGGAGGACCGAGACTGCACCGGATAGCCCGGTGTCCACCGTGTAGTTCGTTCCCGCGTTCCAGCTGTAGTTTCCGGTGTTCGAATCGTTGGTGTCGTTCGTAAGCGAGTCGCTGATGTTCAGATAGAGGACCGAGACGCTGACGCTGGAGAGATAGACCCGGGCGGTGGCGTTCGCACAGGACAGGGTTCCGACGGAGAAGGTGATGCTCACGTTTCCACCGGATGCAGTGGCCGACACTGGGGCGGGGGTTGCCCCAACGATGAGGATCAGTGCTGAGGATAGAGCACAGATGGTGGCCCGCATGCAACCCCCTGGGATGTTCCGATTCGCCGGGAACCCTACGACGTGACGATCAGCCCTTGGGCCACATGGACGAGGACGACGCTCGTGGACACTATCACCAGCCCCACGATCAAGGTCATGAACTGATGGCGACGCTGGAGCCGCTTTTCGGGCGGCATCTCCTCCACGGCCCCGGCCATGTGCTGGATGCCGAAGAGGGCGAACATGATGCCCCCGATGAGAACCCCAACCCCGATCAGGAAGTACTGGATGTTGTTCAGAGTGGAGTCGAGGTCGCACGTCGAGTTTCCGTTGCAGTTCGTCGCTGCCGAGGCCGTTGTGCCATGCGGCGAGGCCGCCAATGCCCCGCCCGGGAATGCCAGTCCCAAGAGCAGGACCGCTGCCAGCGGTATCGTCACGCTCCGCAGCACCCTCAGGGCCGTACGTTCGTCCTTTCGCTTCTCCCCCTTGCCGATGGTGTTCGTCGTCATCGGCCCCTGCCCAATGCGCTGAGATATTTAAGTGTTATAGATATCTATCTCCCATAGCATTCACGGCAGTTCAAGCTGCCCCAGACAACACCTCTTGTCTGAACCGATACAATGAAGAGTGTGGGCGACTCTCCAAGAGTGGTGGTATTCCACGCCTGGCGGAGAGCTTCCAGCCGCTATAGCGGCAAGTTACAACGAGCTCGTAACTCGTTTCATCGAATCTATAGTGCCCGAGATAGGCAGTGGAATCCCTTACTGGTCCCTTCTGGCCAAGGCGCAGGACAGCCCCAGCATGTTGACATTCCCTGTGAATGGCTCAAGTGTTCTCTTCGACCTCCACTTTCACCACCGCCCCAGGGGAGCGGGAGAGAAACACGGTCATTTAGTGGTCGAGACCAAGGCCAGTTACGACATCTCTTACATCGATAGAGGATTCAGGGATTTCCTTGGCAGGGTGCGGCAGGTGGTGGACCAGGTTTCAACGAATGCTGGGGAAGATTGGCTCTTTGCGTTCGTTTCCCCCCTCCTACCAACGCGCATGCCGAACCCGAGAATAGCGCATTCGTCGGAAGAACTCTGTTCTCTCTATGTGTCTGTGGGGGAGCCTTCCCTGAACCTTGACGAACAGGACATGCTCAGAGGGCGAGTGTTCGCCGTGGTGGTTGCTAGTGGGGTGTTGCTGACGGATGCGATATTATCCTCTCTGTCGATATTTCGCCGGTAAACTCCATCCCCAGAACCTGCCGAAGCTTCTGGACCTTCCTCAGAACCTCGTCAGCACTCTTGGTCCACACCCAAGGGCGGGCCTCGCCGTTGGAGGCCTCCGCATACTCTTGGATCGCCGTGACCAGTTCCGGAACGCTCTTGAAACTCCCTCGGGAAAGGGCCTGCTGTTGCAACTGGCCCAGCCACCCTTCCACCATGTTCGCCCATGACGAGCTCGTCGGGGTGAAGTGAAAGTGGAATCGAGGGTGTCGCCGTAGCCACCTCTGGACCGGATCGGACTTGTGGACGCTCAGGTTGTCCAGTACCACATGGACCTGAAGCTCGGAGGAGACCTTCCGGTTCAGGAGGTTCATGAAAGCGAGGAACTCCTTGTGCGTGTGTTGCGGGTAGAATCCGGTGACCACCTGTCCGTTGAGGATATTGAGGGCGGCGAAGAGATCCACCGTGCCGTTGCGCTTGTAGTCGTGAGGGCGTCCTTCCGGCCAGTTCTTTCCCATCGGGAAGATGGCTTGGGTTCGCTCCAGGGCTTGGGTCTGAGGCTTCTCGTCCATGCTGAGCACGACCGCTCTCTCGGGGGGGTTCTGGTAGATCCCCACCACGTCCACAATCTTCTCCTCGAAGTGCTTGTCGTGGCTGAGCTTGAAAGACTGTGTGAGGTGAGGCTTGAGGCCGTATCTGCGCCAAACTCGGTGGACAGTGACCTGATGCACGCCCACCTCCTTGGCCATCGCTCGCGTGGACCAGTGGGTGCGTCCCCGGGGCTTGCTGTGCAGGGTCTTGTCGAGGATGGAGCGGACCACTTCCAACTTCAGTCGGGGTTTGCGTCCCGGTCGAGGGGCATCCTTCTCTATGCCTGGGAGACGGAGCAGTGCGAAGCGCTGTCGCCAGAGACTTACCGTATTGGGGCGGGTCTTCAGTTCCTGAGCGATCGTTTGGTTGTCCCTTCCGTCCGCCGCGCGGAGAACGATCTGGGCGCGGAGTACGATCCGCTGAGGGGTGGAGCGTCCTCGGGACCAAGTTTCGAGGCGGGAACGTTCATCGGGAGAGAGAGTTATCGGGGGTGCTACTCGCATGCATTCCCGACAGCAGGGGGGGCTCATAATAGTATCGCCCATTTATGTATCACCCCACTAGCGAACTCTCTGGAGTTTGGGGGATACACTAGATGCACGACAGACACGAAGCGCTCACCGCCGAGCTATTAGGATTGTCTTCCGGGGACCCAACTTACACCTCCGGAAAGCACCCCTCTCAAATCCAGAGTAGGATGCTCGGGGTTGTCCAAGCGCTCCTAGGGGAACTCGGGATAGACGTCAGAATTCAGTCGGGGCTTCGAAGTTTTGACCTTGGTGGCAGCTACCGTGGTGCTCCTGTTTACGTCGAGGTAAAGTTCGGAAAAATCACTCTTCACGATATCCAGAGAGTGATGGCAGTCGCTCGCGGAGTGACGGTCCCAGGATCAAGAGTCATAGTACTTGGTACGGAGATTCCTGCAGAACTGAGGAATCTGCATGCTGTGCAAGAGAACTCAATCGTCTTGGTCACCACATTTGCCCAACTCGCTGGGCTCTTTGATACGACCAGCATGGCCGCGCGAAGGCAGTTCCTTTTGCAGCTTGCCAGCCCCGTCGAGGAAGTGACTCCAAGAGACGTTGAAGAGCAGCAGATAGTCTCTTACATGCGACGTGTCTTTGGCGAGGAGTTCTGGATGTCAGTATCAAAGAGCGAGCTTTCAGCAAGTCTTCTCAGGTCAGTCAAGGGAATCCTTGGAAGGTCGGAGGCTATCTTGGTCTTTGTCGGAACTACCCACACAGGGAAGTCAAGCATCGCAAACGCACTTTTCGGAGACGATGTGGTTCCCACAGCGGAAATCACAGACGTGACAGGAGCCATTGCTAGGATCCATTTGCAGAATGGTCTTACCATAATTGATACCCCAGGAGTTGGGGGAATGAATGAACGCTATGAGCGAGTCACACGGTCCTTCCTTGGCCTAGCTTCAATAGTCAAGAACTCCAGTACGCCTAGTATTCCTGTAGTCGATATCGATTCGCAGAAGGGCCGCAAGGAGCGGATGTGCTCCCCACTGGATTATGCTAAGGTTCCAGTGGTGGTCATCTTGGTCTTTGACCTTGCGGGCGGTTTCAAACGTTCCGACTTCGAGTTCCTGAATGAAGTCAGAACTAGATGCCCGTCGGTCGTTCTCGCTGGAAACAAGAAAGATCTTCTTGACAACGAAGACTCGATAGAGAACATTCGCCTCGACCTGAAGAAGCGTGCATTCGTGGATTTCGTAGCCGTTGCCGCGAAGCCCAAAGGGGGAAATCGAAGACCGATTGCTTTGGACAGTCTAGTCAATGCGGTCTGCTTTCAGCTTTCCGAGAATGCAGTTGCTACGTTCAACGAGATGCTTGTTAGGCAACATCAACTCAGCCGAAACCGGTTGATTCAGGATGCTATCCTTCGAGTGGCTGCTCGCGCTTCAACCGTGAAACCGCATCAGGTAGTTCCAGAGGTCGGAGTTCCAATCCATAAGGTTCTCTTGACTGGACTGGTCATTCGTCTGGGTATTGACTACGAGGTGGGAGGTTCCAAGGTACGCGACGAAGTCGAAACGGCAATTCGGAACACCTTTGCGTCGGTATTGTCCAAGACAACCAAAAAGTCCACCCAGGTTACTCCTCGTACGAAGCAGGTTCGCAAGCTTGTCACCCGATCTCCTGGAGGTGCGGCCGCAGGACTCGCTACAGGCGCCCTTCTTGGGGCGATAGGGGGGCCAGCAGGGATGCTCCTGGGGGCCTTGCTCGGCGCGATTTTTGGAGGTGTGGTGGGTGCCTCGGTTCCGATTGCCCACATGGTGATGCAAATGTGGAACATTCCAGAGGACACTATCCAAGAGGTTCCTGGCGGCGCCGAGGCCGCTATGGCCACCATCGCCTTTGGATACGCAGTGTGGGATTCGTTCTCTCGTTTTGACCGGTCGCAGGCAAACGTGATTGACGGGAAGCGATTCGCATCAGTAACTTCCGACAAGCTAACAAAATTCCAGGCAAGGCTCTCCGAGGAATCAAAGAAGCTTCTCGATCAAGGGACGGATGAGAGTGCCGCTTATAGAATCCTGCGAGCGATCGATAACGATTCCTCGTAGGGACTGGGCCGACCCTCGCGGCAACTCCGCTCTTACAGGTATCGGCAAGGTCTTCCTCCTCGAGTTGGGTACCGCCAAGGTTCACGATTTCACGCCGGCATGCTCTGGCCTACGCAGTTCACCTTGTCGGTTGTGCATATGGGACCCGTTACCTCAACAATAGATATCTATGTCAAATCGAAATGCTTAATAGGATAGAGTTCAATGCCCTCCCGATTCCTATGCCCCGACAAGATGAGTGGACGGTGCTGAAGGCCACGACGACCAGCTGGATGTATACTTCAATCCCCTACGAGGTGGCCCAACTTATCGGGTGCCGAGAAGACGT
>JAKBKR010000093.1 GCA_021832495.1 bacterium
CGGCATCCTCCTCGTTGTCCTTTTTCTCCTTTTCTACCGGGGCCACGGTCAACCCCGCGTGCCCGAGAAAGGTGTCGAAGTCGATCTCTTCCACCCCGGCCACGTAAGAGCGGAAGAACTCTCCGACGGAGAGACCGGTCGCTGCCTCCACTTCCTTCGGGATTGAATCCTCGGCGAAACCCACCCCCCGGGCGCCATACTCCTTCCACAGGTGGCGCATGACATCATCGAGGGACTTCGAGTTCCCGGACCGGTGGCGGAGTTCGAGGTCGAGGCAGAGCGAAACGAGCCCTCCCTTGAGGTAATAGGAGATCGACGCGTTCCGGGTGTTCTCATAGGGGCGGTACAGGTCGATCCAAGTGTTGAAACTCGAGTCTTCCAAGCTCTGAACGAGACGGCCCGGGGTCTCCCGATAGCGTTTGATCTGCTTCCCGATCTCGGTGAGGTACCGTTTGGGCGTGAACAGACCAGACCGGCATAGCAACACGTAGGTGTAGTAGTCTGTCGTGCCCTCCATCAACCACAAGGTGTGGGTGTAGTTCTCGGCCGAGTAGTCGAAAGGCCCCAGCGCTTGGGGTCGGATCCGCTTCACGTTGAAGAGATGGAAGTACTCATGGCAGGTGACCCCGAGGAACCCTTCGTACTCCTTACGGGGGCGGAACACGGTGTGGGGCATCACGATGGAGGTGGAGGCTGCGTGTTCGAGGCCTCCTTCCCACTTCTCTCCCAAGTGGTAGAAGAAGGTGTAGTGGGACATGGGCAGGGTCCCGAAGAGTTTAGCGGTCGCCAAGACGATCTTCCCGACGTCCTCTTCCACTTGGTGGGCCGGCACCATCTCGGAGGGCCCGCAGAAGACAAGGTCGTGGGGGACCCCCGAAGGTCGGATCGTGTGCACGAGCGGCGTTCCGATGTCGACAGGAGAGTCGATGAGCTCATCGAAGTTCTTCGCCCGGTAGAGGTGGGGGTCCCGGGAGACCTCGGGGAGTTCGACGAACACCGACCAATTCGCAGGGGAGTGGATCTCAAGCTCCAAGGGGAGTTCCTTCGCCCCTTCAATCTCGCAGAAGACCGCGGCGCCGGTGAAGTAGATGTGTTCCGGGGTCACGTCGAACCCTTGGCACGAGAGCTCATGGCCGTAGACCGTATAAGTAAAGGAAAAGCGGTCGGCCTCGTCCGCTTCTACGCGCCAGCGGTTCTTGGTCTCCTTCACTACCGGAAGCGGTTTCCCGTCGGGACCCATGGCCCGCATCTCCCGGACCTTCTGCGCATACTCCCGAACGATGTAGGAGCCCGGGGTCCAAACGGGCATCGAGAACGTGACGGGGCCCTTTGCTCCCGGGGATCGTGTCACGTTGGTAGTGATGCGGACCTTGTGGCCAGGCAGGTCCTGCGGGTCGACCACGTAGCGTACAGCAAGCATTTTCGCTCGATCCATCCCACTCCTGGGAAGGAAAGAGGGAATTAACTCTTTTACTATGTCGCGTATCGCCCTTCCCAGTTCGATGGCTTCCAAGGAAGGTCTGGAGCGGATGCGGGCATGGGTGGGGCAGCTCCCCGATCAACTCGAGGAGGGATATCGGCTTGGCCGGTCAGCACCCATCCCGTTGGGGGGCCGGGGACCCATCCTGATCCTCGGGATGGGAGGAAGTTCCATCGCCGGCGACCTGCTCGCCGCTTTCACCCTTCAGCAGGGCGGACGACCGATCTTTGTTTCCCGCTCCTTCCGCCCGCCGGCCTGGACCAGCCCGGAGAATACGGTGATCGCCGTCTCCTATGGAGGGAACACTCCGGAGACTCTGGCCGCTTTCGATGACTGCCGGGCCAAAGGGATCCCCGTCGCCGTGGTCACTTCCGGGGGATCCCTGCGAGAAAGGGCGATGAAGGATGGGTCTCCGACGGTCCTCTTGCCTGGGGGACTGCCCCCCCGGGCGTCCCTGGGTTTCCAGATTGGAGCCCTCCTCGGACTTCTCAGGAAGCACCTACCCGGGGACGGGGCGCAAGTCCAACAGTGCGCCACTGAGCTCCGGGCGATCCGGGAGTCCATTGCGGGTTTCGGAGGGGAGGCAAGTCGCATCGCCGGGGAATGGCGGGAGCGGAATCTCGTCGTCTACGTCCCCGAACGGCTCGCACCGGTCGGTCGCCGTTGGATGACCCAAGCGGAAGAGAACGCTAAGCGCCTCGCTCATTTTGGTACGGTACCGGAGGTATTGCACAACGCCATCGTAGCCTGGGATGCCCCCCACGAGCGGATGGTCCCTTCGGCCTTCATCGTGCTCATGCAGGGAGCGGCGGACGCTGGCCCCGTGGGAAGCCGGGTCCACTACCTCTCGAACGCACTCCGGGACGCTGGGGCGCACCCCTACGAGTTGCATCTACGGTCAACGAACGCTCTCACCGAGATCCTAGAGGCCGTCTGGATCGGGGACTACGTATCTTTGGCCGAAGCTGAGTTCCTTGGGGTGGACCCGATACCGATCGATGGGATAGACAAGATGCGCAAGGCACTGGTGGACGTGTGAAGCTCGGGAGCTCGCCATCCTTCCTGTGCGGTCTCCTCTTCCTGCTCCTTCTGCCACCGTTCGGGGCGACCGCCGCAGCGGGCCCGACGCAAGCCGCCCCATCGCATATCGCCGCGCAGAGCCCCTTCGCCGGTGCGTATCTGCTCAACACGACAGACCCGAGCGTTTGGCCGAACTCGGGTGCGGCCATGAACCTCACGGAATTCGCCCTTCCTCACTATCCGGGCAAGGGGTTCGCCAGCTTCCAGGTCGCCGTGGACGAACTCGTGAACTCCACGCACCTCCTCGTCGTCGGGCTGGAGGCCAATTGGACCCTCGGGGGTTCCACGGCGTACCCCTTTGCCGCCGTGCTGAGCATCGTGACGGACCAGATCGTCACCTTCTCCACCGGAAACCCGGCCCCGGTGGGTGCGTTGGTCCAGGTCGCGTTGAAAGGGGCTCCCAACGGTGTCTGGACGGCTTATGTTGATGGCAACCCGATCCTCAACTATTCTGCGGGGATTGGGAACGTGACGACCCCCTCCGACACTTTCGTCACCATGACCTCTTCGACCCAAGGAGGCACATGGGCACCCTCCGAGCTTTACCTTCCGGATACGCTGGAAGTTCTCAACGGGACACACTGGTACCGTCCCC
This sequence comes from bacterium, assembly GCA_021832495.1. GTDB lineage: Archaea > Thermoplasmatota > Thermoplasmata > Lutacidiplasmatales > UBA184 > JAJYEA01. Next base: position 3,156 of record JAKBKR010000093.1, read on the forward strand.
AGAATCTCTACGCGACCTGGATCGGGAACGGCACCGCTCCGCTCAACATCTCAGGGGAACTTGAGAACGCATCGCTCTTCTCCGGGGAGTTCCAGGCAGGGACCGAGATCGCATCGAACTTCCGCGGGGCGCAGACCATCGAACTGTGGAATCGGACCCCGATCCTGGCTGCGACCGTCTCGGGTGCAATTTCCCCGTCCCCGTCGGTCGGTGGAACGGTGACGAATGTGAGCTGGCGCGTTACGGCGCAGGGCCGGGTCCTTCCCGGTGTGAGGGTCCGGTATTGGAGCAGCTTGGGCGGACCGATCGGCACCGCCCTCACCAATGCCCTGGGTTACGCAAACAGCACTTACCCCTTACCGGCGGTGAGCTCGAATACCCCCGTGGCCCTGATCGCCTTGGTGTTGAACGACAGCGTGTTCGGATCGGGAAACGCTTCGGAAGTGATCCTGCCTTCGGGCACCACCACGCTTGCGATCTCGCTTTTTGACCGGGTGACCGTCGTCAATTCGACCCGAATCGTGTACTTGGTGGTGACCGTGACCGCAAAGGGAAAGCCTGCTGTGGGGGTGGCGCTGCTTCTGTCCGCGGGCATCGGAGGCGGAGAGTTCGACCCGTTCGGGCCCTGGATCACGAACGCCGAAGGTATCGCACAAGGAAACTACACCGTTCCGGTGAATGCGACCGCGGTGTCCCTGTGGGTGAACGCCTCCGGTCCGCTCTATTCAGGTACCGCCACGGTCGACCTCACATTCCCCACCACCAGCACGGGGACCGGCCCGGCGCCGACGAACGGCAACGACCTGCTGCTCTGGGCGATCGGAGGGGGGGCTGCCGTGGGTATCGCATTCAACCTTGGTGTCTGGGCACGCCGGTCCCGCGACGGGAAGCTCAGAGCTCGGTGAGGGCTTCGACCGCCTCCAGGCGGGACGCCTGGTAGGCGGGAACCATCGAGAAGAGGAAACCGATGCCCCAGAGCACCCCGAGCAGTTCGTAGAAATAGGGCCCCAGCTGCACGGGATTCGTCAGGAGATAGCTGTAGAACCCTCCAGCATTGGCCTTGAGGTATCCTGCGACCGCCGTGCCTAGGATGACCCCAATGCCGATCCCGGAGACGCTCATGAGCGAGGCTTCGAGGAGGAACTGGCCCATGATGTCGCTCCGATGGGCGCCGATCGCCCGCATCGCCCCAATCACCCGACGGCGGTCGCGGACGGCCATGGTCATTACCACGAACACGCTCATCGACGAGAGCATGAGGAGCGTGGCCTCGACCAGGGAGATGATCGACGAGAACTGGGCGAGCTGGTCGTGCACGTAGGAAACCCAAGACTGTTCGCTGAGGACGGTGAAGTCCTGGTATCCCTGGTGCCGCTGCTGCACGACGGAGGTGATGGCGGAGGTTACCCCACCGACGTACTCGGAGGAGGAGGCGGACACGAAGATGTAGGTGAGGGAGATGCTGTTCGTCAGGTTCTCCAAGGCCGATATCGGGGTGAAGATGGCGGAATCGAGGTCCGTCCCTCCGAGCGAACCGCGGGCCCCGAGAAGCCCGGCCACGACAAGGTTCACCTGGGTGGCTCCCCCGCCGCCCGAAGCAGAGAGGGAAACGATCGTGGCTGGCAGGACCTGCCCAACGCTCAGGTCATGGGTCGTCCAGACATTGTATCCGGCAACCACGGGGAGCGGGGCAGAAAGGTTCCCCCCCCAGGCCAGAGCGAAGGAACCGGTGGTGATCGAGTACTTGAATATCGACTGGACGGAGGCATTGGTCCCCGTGATATCGGCGAGGGACTTTCCCCAGGCGGGAAGGTCGACGGACAGACCATCGATCATGATGGGGGCGACCGCGGCGAGATGGGGGACCGAACGGGCGATCGCCTGCGCATCCCCCACGGTGAGCGGATAGATCGATGCGCTGTTGGAGGTCCCGGGCTCCACGTAGATCCAGGTGACCCCCAGGGCGTTGATCTCCCCGATGAAGGTCTGCTCGGTCCCCACGATGGCGGAGGTGAGGAGCAAGGTGACGGTGACAGCGGCGGTGAAGGTGGCGACCACGAAGCCGGTGCGCATCTTCTGCCGCCACAAGTAACGGAACGCCAGGGTGGTCCGGCCCGTCATGCGCCCACCGCCCCGACGATCCTCCCGTCCTTAAGGGAGACCGTACGCGCAGCATGGGCAGCGACCTCGGGATTATGGGTGACCACCACGATGGTCGCTCCGGAGTGGTTCAGGGAGTCGAAGATCCGCATGACCGCGGTAGAGTTGGCGGAATCCAGGTTCCCCGTGGGCTCATCGCAGAGCAACATGGACGGATTGTTCGACAGGGCACGGGCGATGGCAACCCGTTGACGCTCGCCCCCAGAGATCTCGGTGGGCCGACGGTCGAGCACGGCCAAGGGCATGTGGACCTTCTCGATCAGCTCCTCGGCGGTGGGGAGCTTCTTCCCGTCGTTGCGTCGGAGGAACATACGCGGCAGCTCGATGTTCTCCCGTACGGAGAGCTCATTGAGGAGATGGAAGGCTTGGAACACGAAGCCGATCTTCTCGCCCCGCAATTGGGTCCGCTTTCGCTCGTTCTCCCGAGGGACCGGCTCGCCATCGATCTCGATCGAGCCAGTGGTCGGGATGTCCATGCAGCCGAGAATGTGGAGCAGCGTGGACTTTCCGCTTCCCGAGGGGCCGACAACGGCCAGAAAGTCGGCCGGATCGATCTGGAGGTTGATCCCGCGCAAGGCGGCCACGGTGTTCCTACCCGAGCCATAGACCTTGGTGACGTCCTGGAGATAAGCGATTGGCCGCTCGTTCATCCCCCGCCCCATGGCGACAAGGTCTCTTGATGCTTTTGGTCCACCCGCTGGATGAGCAGCACCCCCGGCGGTCACCGAAGGGGTAAATAGCTCGAGCGTTCTTTGCACCCTCCATGTTCTGTCCCTCGTGCAAGAAGCTCATGCGGCCCAACACAGCCCAAGGCCTCTGGGTATGCCCGAAATGCGGTACCACCGTGAAAATGGGAGGAGGGAAGGTGGTGGAACACCACCAGACGAAGGCGAAGGACATCGCCGTGGTCGAGGAGAAAGTGAACCCACTGCCCAAGGCGAAGGAAGAGTGCCCCAAGTGCAAGAACGATGAAGCGTACTGGGTCCTCCGACAGACCCGGGGTGCCGACGAGCCCGAGACCCGCATCTTCCAGTGCACGAAGTGCGGTCACAAATGGCGGGAGTACGATTGATGGGGTCCTTCCTTCCCATCGCGAAGGCCAACGCGAAGTCCTCGGTGGGGACCCGGGTATCCATCCGCGGATGGATCTACCGGACCCGAAGTTCAGGCGGACTCGCCTTTGTCGTGGTCCGGGACGCGACGGGTATCATTCAGGTGACCGCTCGGAAGCAAGCGTTAGGGGAAGAGGGCTTCACGAAGTTCTCATCCGCCTTGATCGAGAGTTCGGTCGAGGTGACGGGCACGGTCGCGGAAGATGCCCGAGCTCCGGGAGGGTTCGAACTCCGGGCCGAAGAAGCGCGGGTCATCGCCACGGCCGAACCCTTCCCGATATTCAGCGGCCAGACCGAGGAGTTCCAGCTCGATCACCGCCACCTCGCGATCCGATCGAGCGACATCGTGGCCACATTGAAGGTTAAGGCCGAAGTACTTCGATCGGCCCGGGCGTTCCTGGACAACAACGGCTACCTCGAAATGACCCCCCCGCTCCTGACCGGGAATGCGGCGGAAGGTGGGGCTGAGGCGTTCACCCTCGATTACTTTGGCCGGGAAGCTTACCTCGCTCAGACCGCGCAACTTTACTTGGAGGCCCTCATTTTTCCCCTCGAAAGGGTCTATTCCATCACGACATCGTTCCGGGCAGAGAAGTCCCGGACCAATCGCCATCTCACGGAATACACCCACCTTGAAGTGGAGAGTGCCTGGGCGGGGCTCAAGGAGAACCTGGAGCTGCAGGAGGCGCTCGTGGTCCAGGTCTGCCACGATGTGGCCGAACATCGCCCTCGCGAACTGGAGACACTTGGCCGCAAACCGGAGGAACTGCTCGCCCTTCATGCCCCCTTCGAACGCATCCGCTACGAGCAAGCCTTGGAACGGTTGGCAAGTCAGGGCATCGAGATCCCGTTCGGGAGGGACCTAGGAACCAACGAGGAGCGCGCCCTGACGATCGATCGG
>JAKBKR010000094.1 GCA_021832495.1 bacterium
GGCCCCCAGATGGTCCGTGAGGACGACCTCCACCGTATAATTCCCCGGAGCGGGGAAGGTCACGTTCTGCCCGGGTAGGGAAAAGTTGCCCACCTCCCAAGATGTGGTGAAGGGTCCGACCCCGCTCTGGGGAACGGCGCAAAGGGGGACGAGGAGGCCGGCATCGGTCGGGTTCCGGTTGGCCCCGGGAACGCAGCCTGGCGAGCCCAGTTTCGGGATGGTCACCGAAAGGCGGGGGACCACTTCGAGGGCGAGCCCGCTCGAAACGGCGTATCCTCCAGCCGCATCGCGCACCCGGACGTATACAGTCACGTTCCCGGGGGTACCGTACGTATACGTCGCCGAAGAGGGTCCGCCCGAGAACGTCCCGTTGTCACCGAACACCCAATCGAGCATGTAGGGTTGGATCCCCCCTGTGATGCAATCGAGGGAGAAGAGGGTGGGCACCCCGACCTCGGTGGGTTGCTCTGCGGAGGCGGGCGCGCAGGGAACGGCAAGCGGTAGCACTACCTCGATATTCAGGGCGTAGCTCCGGGTGACCCCGATGGAATCGATCGCCGTCACGGTCACCGTGTAGTTGGACGAGACATCCCATGAATAGAGAAGCGTCGGTGTGCGTGTCAAGTAGGTATGACCATCCCCTGTGTTCCACGTGAACTCTATCGGGGCAATGCCACCGCTGAAGAGGGCCGAGAGCGTGTCCCGGGCTCCCGGGTCCACGGGGTCATATTGGGCCGCGATCGAGAGATTTCCAAGGGAGGGTACCAAGACCACTTCGAACGAAGCGCTCACGCTGAATCCTTGCGTGTCGTTGGTCACGAAGGAGATCCGGAAGCTGCCGGTCCCCGAGGGTACCCAGGTGTAGTTGAAGCTTCGAGCGGTTCCCGAGCCTTGGGCGATAGGGGTCCCATTGACCAACCAGGAGTACGTGAACTGGCCGCTACCCCCGGCAAAAGTCGATCCGAGGTCGGTGGGGACCCCGGGCTCATCATAGAGCGTGCCGTTCTGCGTAACGGTGTCGTTCCCTGCCTTGCCCACTAGGAGGAGCGAGCCCGGCGGCGAGTCGACCTGGATGGGGATGAAGGTGGTGTATCGCTGGGTGCCAGCGTCGACCACGGTGATCGTCACGTTACGCGTGCCCTCCCAATCGGGCGTGAATGCGCAGCTCAGGTTCCCGTCAGCGACCGCCACAGAGGGGGCACACAGGCCTTGGGCCGGGTTCGCAGAACTGTTCCACCAGACTTCCAAGGGCAAAGCCCCTCCGTTCACGTTCACGAACACGGTCGTGCTGTGTCCAAGATCGACGGTGGGCAGCGTTACCCCGGCACTCTCGATCTGCATCGTGTTCCAAACCCGTTCGATGGCCGTGGCCGTGGTCTCGACCCCGGCCCAGTCCGTCGAACTGCTGGTGACCTCATAAGTACCGACAGCGGGATAGCTCAAGGTCTCCAGGTACGGATCCGTCGTGGTCCTCGCAGTACACGTGGCCGGAGTCGAGTTCGCGGGGGAGAAGCAGTAAACGTACCCGGGTAGTCCTCCGGACACCGACAGGTTCAGGTGTTGCTGGGCACCCAAGTAGAGGTCCTCCGGAAGTCCGAGTATGTGGAGTTCCGGTGCAGGGTAGACCGTGAAACGGCTGGTAAGGTCCATGGGGGGTGAGGTCGAGTACCCGTTGGACACCTCGGCCACGGGTAGATACGAGAGCGACGAGGTCCCGTTGTCCCAGAACGTCGCATTGAACCGGGCGGAGATCGACACCTCCCCGTTGCCGATGAGAGTGAAGTGGCAGGGGGAGCGGACGGCGGTGCCCGAACCGAGGGGCCACAAGAGGCAGGAGTACGAATAGCCCTGGGCAGCGATAACGTTCGAGACGAAGAAGGGGTTCGAGATGCCCGAATCGTTGGCCAACGAAGGGGCCGTGAGGGTTCCGGCGCCCGTGGGGATGGCCTTCAGTTGCACGTAGGACGGAACGGAGTTCTCTGTCGAGCCATGGTACGTCCCGGTCGCCTGTACTGCGATCGTGGCCGATCCGGCGGTAGGTGAGGCATCCAGCGTCACGGCCGAACCCGTGGCGCTCGTAGCCCCCCCGAAGGACCATCCATTCTCCGAGGAGGTGAATCGCCAATTGAAGATCACTGAGGTGGCTTGGGTCGGCACCCCACAAGCGTCCTGCGCCACCACGGTGAGGGCAAGCGGTCCCCCCGGGGTACCGTAGGCCGTGCTTCCCGAAGACACATTGACCTCTCCCAGGGCATAGCATACATCGATCCCTCCGGATGTGAAGTCCTCCACATACCCCGAGGGGACAGAACCCAAGACCGGGTTGTAGGGAGCCAGAGGTCCGAAGAACTTGCAGGTGTAGCCACTGGGGCACGGCCCCGTGGGGATTTGGTATTCGATCGAATATGTGGCCGTTGTGGCCGTCTGACCCTGAGCGCCTACGGGTCCGGTCGTACTATCGTAGCATTCAGTTTGTTGGTCCGACCCTTTCGTTTCGACCACCCCCACGGTCGCCTCGTACGATACCGGCCAACCGGACGGGGAGGGAGGGTTGGGGCCTCCCATCACCGACACGTTTCCGGTAAGAGGGTCGGGCCCGAAGACCCCACGGCAGGGGGCCACCGGTCCCTGCTCCGTGGCGGGCAGCGGGGTGGGTTTTTGGTGTACGGAGGAAGCGAACTCCTTTCCCGCATGAGTCACGCCATCCGTGGATACCGGGAAAGAGAGCACTGCGATGAGGGAAAGTAGGAACAGAAGGCTCCATCCAGGGTATTGGAGACGTATTTTTCGTGGTTTCCGCCTTTCGGTAGATGGAGCGGGCTCGATACCGGTCATCGGTCAAAACGAACACCGGGGTTGGGGCATGTATGTATTTAACTCTGAGCCCCCAGTATCAGTATATCGCATGTGTTCCCCGGATTTCCGGTTGGGTTTGGTTCATGGAAACACTATCCCGCACCGAAAGACGGAGCCCTCGCGCCGCGTCCCGAACACAACCCTTATAAATCGCGGGGTCGTGGCAAACCCGTATGTCGGCATCTCAGGCATCAGGAGGCTATCCGCCACCCCAAACCTATCCGCCGCCTTACGGACAACCGCAGTATCCCGCCCAAGGGCAGGCCGCCGGCTATCCGCAGGCGTACCCGCAGCAGCAACAGTACCCCAGCTACCCGCAGCAGACTCCGGCCGCAGCGCCGACCCCAGCCCCTTCACGGGGTGGTGGCGGGCTCATGAAGATCATGGCGATCCTGACGCTCGTCGGCTTGGTGATCGCAGGGGTTGGTTTTCTGATCATCGGGCTCGGGGTCGAAGGCTACGCACATTGCGTGAATTCCCCTGGTGCTTGCACCGCCCAACAGCAAGTCAGCTCGGCTAACAGCGTGCTGAACGACACGGGGCTCGGTTTCGTGCTGGCCGGTGTCGGACTTCTCATCTCGGGGATCGGGTTCGGTCTCATCTTCTTGGGTCTACCCAAGAAGCTCGAAGAGCTCGCTCCCAAGCAGTAAGCCCCGCCTAACCTCTTCGTCCAAGGAGGGGAGTTCCCCTCCTTGCAACTATTTCTCGTTGGTCGGAACGTTCTCCTGCGGGTTTTGTTCCCGAAGTCGGTCCGGTCGGGACCATCCGAAGCTTCAGCGCTTGGCTTGGACCCGGAGATTGATGAGCTGGAGTAGTTCCTTCGGGATGCCGGCCTCCTTGAGCCGGTCCAAGGAGAGCCGCCCTTCGGCCACGCCCTTCACCAGGATCTCGATCTCAAAGGCCGGGGGTCGGTCGGGTGCGCGGCAAGCCGGGCAGAAGGTGGTGACGGGCCAGGGGGACCCGGTATCGACCGACAGTTCCTTCAGCTTCTCCTCTACCGTAGGCACGGCACCGAATGCCGTGAGGCACGCAGAGCACAGGTGCACCTCGTGCAGGTCCCCGAAGAGTCGGACGCAGCGTTGGCAGCGTCCCCACCCGTTCCCCTTGGAAGTATCGTTCATCGGGCCCCCGCAGAGGCCGCAGAGGACCGTCCCGCTCGTAGGCTTCACTTCGAAGATGTTGATGTTGAGCCGGTCCGCGGCGGCCCTCAGAGCGTCGTCGATACTCTCGCACGCTATCCCTGTCTCGGTCGTGACCCCTTCGTGGTCGAGGGCGTGGGACATGGCCACTTCCGCCAGGCTGAGGAACGATTGACGGCTCGCCGCCTGGCTCGCCACGAGGACCCAGTCCCGTTCCTTCGTCCGATACACCAAAGGAGTGGGACCCTCGTCGGCCGTGCTCGTCCCCAGTTCGCTGAGGGCGAGCCCTTTCCCCAGGGCCCCGGACTCGATCAATGCGTGGAAGATCCGTTGCGCAGTGCTGTCCACGGGCTTCCTGAGGGCGCCCGCCACATAAGGATAGCGCGTTCTGAGCGTTTCTGCTCGGTCAATCTTTGATCCCGGAGCGTGCCCGCCAAGACGCCAGGGCCTCTTCCTCCATGAAGTGGCGGGAAGGTGAAGGGGCGGGAAGGAGGAGCGCATGCAGGGGAGGCCCGAAGTCGCGCTTTTCGAGCGTCATGCGTGAGCCCACCCACACGGCCGCGTCCGGTCCCCCGGCCCGGGCGACCACGCAGAACTCCTGGTCCCCCGAGGCTATGCCACCGCGAAGCTCGTCTTCGAGCCGTCCTAGGTGGCGAAGGGCAACGTCGGCGGTGAGGTACCGTTTCAACGGCGGATCGAGGTCGAGGAGTATCAGGGAGTGCAGTCCGGCCGCATAGTTCGCCTGGAGTGCCTGATACGGTGAGATCGGCCGATAGAGCGCCGGGTCCAGCGGATAGGGAAGAGAAACGACGCGCCCGAACTTGTACTGGAAAAGCCCCACCATCCCGGGAGCGGCGGTGATAATGCTTGCTCCCGGCACCAGCCGGACGCGGTGCCCGTGTTGCTCGGCGGAGAGGCGCAAGGCTAGATGGGTGGTGGCCGCAAAGGGGTCGCCCGGGACGAGAAGGGCCACGCGCCCTCCGCGTTCCAGGGCCTGCAGGATCACGGTCTCTCCTTCCACCTCCTCTCGCGTGAGGGGTGTTATGGGGACGCCCGACAATCGGGCGAGCCGTTCGCGCCAGCCGGGGAGGAGCCCCGCGGTGTATTCCTCCGCAAAGACCGTACCAGCGTCCCGGATCTCCTCAAGTGCGCGGATCGAGAGTCCCTTTTCATCGTGGAGCCCGGCCCCGACGAAGACGAGCTCACCCATGCGGCCTCGAAGCGGTCAGGCACCCCGGAGCACGAGGATCGGGCAGGGGGAGATGGCGAAGAGCTCCTCGAGGAAAGGCCGGGTGACGAACTCCCGGCCCAGTCCGCGGCCCTCGTCCCCGACGATGCAGAGCCCGTAGCCTTCCTTCCGCACCTCGTTGAGTATCGCGGTGGGGAGGAGGGCATTCGAGTGGAAGAAGCGGGCCGGGAAAAGGACCGTCTTGAGCACCTTCGGGACCCGTCCATGCGTCCCCTGGAACTCATGTCCCGCGGTGCCGGTCGAGGACCGCGAAGAGCCGCTGCGCATATGGAGCGTCACTATCGGGAGCTTGCCGAGTTCGGTAGAAAGGGTCTCGGCGACCTGCATCGTCTTCGGAGGTGGCTGGACGGTGAGCGTGGGGAGGATGATCTTTGAGGCGCGGGTCGCCGACAGGGCGAGCGGGTTCACGATGAGCACGTCGCACGAGGCGTGGTTTAGGATCGCCGAACTCGTGTGGCCGAAGATCTTGTGGCGGTGTTTCGGATCCGCGGTGAGCGTCATGAGGATCGCGTCCGCGGCGAGCGCCTCAGCCCGTTCGAGGATCTCGATGGCGATGTCCTGCGCAACGACCACCTCCGGGACCACCTTGATATCGAGCGCAGCTGCCGCCTCGTGGGCGGGGATGACGATGTGGAGCGAGGACCGCCACCCTTTGGCGATCTCGGGCATCGAGACCTCGTGGATCACGTTCAGGATGTGGACCTCACCGTCCGGTTCCAGGAGCCGGGAGGCGAGCTTGACGAGCGGTTCCACATAGGCCGGGGTGACGACCGGGACCACGATCTTGCGGTACATCCGCTATCCCGTCCCGGGCGTGGACATGAGGTCGATCAGCGCCACATCCAGACCTACGACGTTCACATACATAGCTCCGACGCCCGGGATGTGAGAGCCCTCGATGTGGGCATCCACCAGTGCGGTCAGGACCGATTGAGGTTCCCCAGTGTAGTAGGCGATCCGGGGGATCTGGACGAGGGCACCGCAGGGGGAAATGTCCGGATCGAGCCCGCTAGCGGAGTCGGTCACGAGGTCCTCGGGGATGCCGCAGGCGCTCGTCACGTTGTGGATCCCCGTGACGTTGATGTAGTAGAGGGTCTGGTTGATCAAGGCGGGATCGGTCGGTCCGTAGGGGTCCTCCCCTCCGGCCCCGAGGAACGGCTCATAGTCTATCTGCGAAGGACGGGACCAAAAGAGTCCCCGGAAGGGACACGAGGACAGGTTCCCAGGGAAGTAGGCACAGGTGATGTTCTCTCCGACGAGCGTGGAGTACGAGGTACCGTTCGGGCCCGCTACGACGCTCCCCCCCGGCCCCGCCGGGTTGGTGAGCTCCGCCACGTATGGGGCCACGGCGGATAGCCCGAAGGGATACACCAAGCTGACCCAGAAGAGCATGAAGGCGAGGAAGGCGATCGCCGGTCGCAACGGATGTACCTGGGGACGCTCGCCCTCGTTCATAGATGAAGGACTCCCTGTCGTACGGCCGACGAAACAGCGATGAAGGTGGGGTTTGAGAACAACGCAAGCACCCCTATGTAACAAAGCTTGATGCCGATGAAGGCGCTCACCAGCCCCCCGACCCCGTAGATGAGCAGGTTCCTTCGCAGGAGCTCGACGGCGCTCTGGGGGCGGAACGAGGCCCCCCGCAGGGCGATCGGGATGAGGAGCGGGATCATCAGGGCGTTGAACAGGAGCGCGGCGATCACCGCGATATGGGGGTTCGTCAGTTGCATGACGTTGAGCTCGGAGATGCCCGCGAACCCGACGAAGACCGCCGGGATGATGGCAAAATACTTCGCCACATCGTTCGTGATGGAGAACGTGGTGAGGGCCCCCCGGGTGATGAGGAGCTGCTTTCCGATGGAGACCACCTCGATGAGTTTCGTGGGGTCGCTGTCGAGATCGACCATGTTGGCCGCCTCCTTGGCGGCGGAGGTGCCGGAGTTCATGGCGAGGCCCACATCGGCGCGGGCGAGGGCGGGAGCGTCGTTCGTGCCGTCCCCGCTCATGGCCACGAGCCGGCCCATGGCCTTCTCCTGCTGGATGATGGAGAGCTTCTGCTCAGGCTTGGCCTCCGG
>JAKBKR010000095.1 GCA_021832495.1 bacterium
AACTGGCGGGGAGACGAACGTTATAGCGCATGCCAATCCGGCGGGCGAGGTCCACGTACCGTCGCGACATGTCGAGCCGCCCTCGTTCGCTCGTTTCCTCGGCCAGCTTCAGGAGGCCCTCCATCCGCTCCCGGGCGATGGATACCATACGCGCGGTCCGGATCCCGCGTCGGCCCCCCTTCACTGCCGTCCTGCGCATATCGGGCACGCCACCGCGTCCGAGGAGATAATATTGTTGCAGTGGGCACACCGCTTCGCTCCCGGAGGAAGTCGTTCGAGGCTTGCGGGAGGGGGAAGGGGGGGAAGTTGCGCCACGGAATTGGCAGGTGGACTCGGGGTGAACGGAGGTGGGGGCGGTGGGGGCGAAGTCTCCGCGATGATGGACCCTTGCGCTGCGGTCTCAGGCATTTGTACCCGCAGGCACTTCGGACAGAAAATGGCCCTATCGTCAATGGGGGCGCCGCAGTGGATGCAGGCCGGCACGACGCGCAAGGACCTTGCAAAGCACTTAGCGATTGCCGGCCGGATGACATGGTCACCAGTTCGACCTTCGGAGGCGCACTCCAATCATGAAGCTTAGAAAGATACGATGTTCGGACCGTCAGGTAAGGGCCTTAACTGCTGATGGGGTCACATGTAAATGGATACAAGGCCATGGTGGAGCCATGGATATTTTGTTGCGCCCTAAGGAGGCCGCACTCCGTCTTGGGATCACCGTCACGAGCCTTCAGCATTGGGATAGGCAAGGGCGGAAACGTGTCGTCCGTACCCTAGGGGACTTGCGCCGCATTCCTCTCTCCGAGGTCGAGAGGCTCATGGGAGAGAGAAACGACCGCCTGTCCTCTATGCCCGTGTTTCCTCCCACTACCAGAAGGAGGACCTCGAACGCCAGAAGGAGCGCCTGCTCCGGACTCACCCGGGGACGGAACGCCAGTTCGACATCCGCCAGAGTGCGCTCAGCGTCTTGTAGTGCTTCACGGTAACCTTTCACGGTTGAGCCCGACGATGGCTCTGTCAGGCTGACCCATCACCACCGACAAGTTCAGGGTTCACTTGGGGTCTGGAGGACCCGGACCGAACTGGAACGGAATCTCCCCCTTCAGCACTCGAGCCCCAAGCTCTCGGTAGGCGATCCCTTGTAGCTGTCCGGTCTGGATCACGCTGGCTAGCAGGGCGGTGCGGTCCGCCCCCTTTTTCGTCCGGGACCCCCAAGACAGCTTCCGTTTCACCGCGATGTGAGGACGGAGTCCCTGCTCGGCGATGTTGTTGTGGGCATCCACCCCCATCTCTGCCCACCACCACAGCTCGTCCCAGTGCTTGCTCCCGTACTTCTGAAGGGCCAGGGCCACCGTACCCTCACGCCTCACTCCCAACCAACGACGAGCCCACGCCATCAAACGCTTGGCCTCCCGGGTCTTCTCCTCCCCGGTGGGCCACTTGGCCACCTCCAAGGTCCGGCGGGAGAGTTTCTCCATCACCCTCAGTCCGCGCCAGTCCGGGGCATCGGAGGGGTGCTCCCATCCCTCCTGCCCCTGCTTCGCCTTCCGTAGGAGGTGGACCCAGCACCGTTGCTTCTTCCCGTGCACGGCGTTGAAGGCCACACCTCCATCGCAGTTCAATACCTGTCCCTTCGGTCGACGCTTCCCGAGGACTCCCTCAGGGACCTCGTGACCTGCCGATTTGTCCACCCGGAAGAAGGCCGCCTTCACATCCGGGCTGATGAAGTCCCACAGGTTGTGGTTGACCCCGTCCACCCTCCATCCGGTCCAGTCCGCATTGACCTGCGTGCCTTCCTTCAGTGCCTGTCGGATCGCCTCGTAGGCAGGGGCGAAAAGACGAGCCGACCGCGCCAGCATCTTGTCGATCTCGCCCACGCTCACTTTCAGTCCGTAGTCCGAGCTGAGAAGATCCCTCAACATCGAGGTGGTCAAGCCCTTGAGCCGGGGTTCGACAGCAGGTGACGCAGGTTTCTCGCCGTAAAATCGGGGTGAGTTCACCCCCCCTTTGTTATGCTACGTCTCCCCCGGTGCCGGACCCTACCCCTGGAGAGGTATCCTCTCCGGGTCCAGTCCGCTCCACCCCCGTTGAAATGCCTCAACCTTCACGCCCAGCGCCTCCAAGATGCGCCGCTGCTCCTCGTTGGGCTCCGTGACCTGCTTGAACCGCACCCCCGTCCCCACGATCTCCTGGTCGTTCACCACGATCGACCCCATGGTCGTGGCACTCCACCCGGGGCACCTTGGCGTGGACCCAAGTCTACAGTTGCATCGTGTCCAGGTGGCGCCTCTCCCTCTCCTCCTTGTGATCGTAGAGGGAGAGCTTCTTCCCGCACTGGGGGCAGGGGAAGGTCACCCCGTTGGCGTGCTCCACAACCAGACGTCGATTCGCTGCTCCTTGACGTTCAAGTCCACACGGACGACGGACCAAGGAGGTTCCACACCGAGGATATTTCGGAAGAGTTCGGTATCGCGCACGCGGGTTCACCCGCGTGCCGGATCCCTACTCTGTCAAGAGGCTACTCACCCGATGGAGCCGTTATATGTTCCGAACGGTATGTTCGACTAGAGACTGAGCAATGAAAGGAAGCTACAAGGGGCATCGCCCCAAGGAAGATCCATCCCCAATCACTCTCGGAAAGTTCCGAGGAAAGTGGGTTGCGGTTCTTCACGGAGCAGTTGTTGCGTCCGGAGACAGGGCCATCGAGGTCCTACGACGGGTAGATATAGAATTCCCCACGGAGAAACCCTCCGTTTACAGGGTTCCTGCCGATGAGGTAATGCTTCTGTGACCCCGCCCGTCGACAGACGGGATGGGCGGCACCGTCACCCGGCCCACGTTTATGGGTACACGGGTGCTCAGTGGGGCAACGTCCAAGACAAGCTTCCAATGATCCCGGTTATCCTTTCATGGAAAGGTAAGGGCATGCGTACCAAGGCCCTTTTGGACACCGGAGCCACGTCCACATTCCTGATACCCGACATCGCTGAGTATCTTGGTTTGGAGCTGAGCGGAAACCCAACCGAGGCACATGGTGCGGGAAGGGCATTCAGCGTCCGCGAAGCCAAGGTAGAGGTCCAGTTGGAGACGAGCCGGCAGTCCCGCCCGGGCCCTGAGACCCACACCATCGACGTAAAGATTCCGACCGAGCCTGATGCCATCCCCTTCCCTGTGCTGGGACGCAAGCCATTCTTCCACTTTTACGAAATAACCATCCGAGAGCGCAAGGAGCAGATCGTCATGAGACGGGTCTACAGTTGACCCCACCCTTCGAACCCCGGCTCGTAGTGGTTCGTGTGCCGGACAGTAGAAATCCAGAGCGGCCTACGGCGTAGAAGCTCCCCACCTGCTGTAGCTTTCCGATGTATCTATCCGAGGTTCGACAGCTGGTGACGCAGGTTTCTCGCCGTTGCACCGGAGCGACGACCCCCCCAACCCTTGAAGTCCCCCGGGGCCTTACATAGAGTGACCATGGAGGCCTTGGTCGGACTCTGGGCGGCGTTTGACGACCTCGCCCCTTGGGCCGCGGTCCCGTGGGCCCCCCCCTCGGTCGGGGCTCTGCGCTACGGCTTCGAGGGGAGCTGGCAATCGTCGCAGCCCTCCCCGGTGTGCAGTTGGGGCTGCACTTCTTGGAATGCGTGGAGCGGGATCGGGGTGTGGGATGCGGCGGAGCAGGCGGCGGTGAGTGCGCTCACGGCGGTGGGGGCCGCGCTGGAGGCGGCCCTCCAGGCGCTGAGGACTTTCTGGCTACAGCTGATAACGTCCATGGTGAAAACCGCCCTTTCGCCGATTCTCAGTGTCATCAGTTCAGACGTGGGTAACATCTATACTGGGTTCAACGCCGCCAAAGGTGGCCAATCGTCAAGTTCACTGTTCCAACAAGGCATGGCCCCGCTCCTTATTGGTGGCGTTGCAATTGCCATTGTTACGCAGGTCATCATCACAATAGCGACTCCCGAGACCGCTGTCCTTGGCCCAGTGTCATCAATCATCATCCCACTCTTAATGACACTCATGGGCGGGGGACTTTCTGCTGGTACCTTCGTACCACCATCAATCAACTCTGTTGGTGTGACGGCTTGGCTCACTGACATCAAGGACTTCCTAACTACGTTCTTCAATTCGGGAGGCTGCGCGGCACAAGTGGCTGCCACTGACCTCGTGATATGGTTAGCGGTATTCGGGGTCATGGGCCTGACCTTTGGAGTGATAGGTTCCATCGCGAAAACTGGGGAGGCAGACAACGTCGTCCTGAGCGACGACGCCGCGGCAAGGGCGGCAAGGTATGCGAACATTGGGATGGTCCTGATTGCGTTGGCCTTCGTTTTCATGTTTGCCGATCTTGTCATGCTATCGATTGCAGCGACCCCCACGACTTCCTGCGATGAGTCGGGCGCGCTTCTGTCCCTTGTCGGGTACCTGGATGTCGTTTCTCTCGTGGCCGACGTCATTGGCCTACTACTGGTGGATAACCCTGCAGAAATTGCGTTGGGCGGAGCAGTCGTTGGAATCGATGTAAGAGGGTTGCTGTATGGTCTTACATTGCAATAGAGAACATGTTTCTGGAGGGGCCGCATGATTGAAACTGGCTCTGCGTTTGGCATAGTCATCGGATTAGCATTCCTCATTCTTGCGTACCCTGTCCAACTGATAGTCAAGTCGAGGATAGAGATTTACAGTACGGGGACACAGACACCAAACCGAGATGCTATTACCAAAGCTGGTAGGATCGCCCAAAGACTTACTGCAATATTCATTGGGTTGGGGGAGGGTCTGGCAGGTCTGGTAGTGACGGGAGAGATGCTCCCAAACAGTCTACTCGTAACGGTTCTTGCGTGGGGCTTCGGAGCTCTGATCGTTCTCCTCCTTGGGCTATATCTTCTTGAGATTGCCGAGTTCAACGCTTGGTTGCGAAAGATACCTGCTGAGTTTTGACCGCGGACATGAGTGTGTTGTCGGGCATGAACCCTATGCGGTCGTAACCCACACCTTGCCATCCTATCGCTTCGAGAAGGAGTAAACCATGCCCCAGTACCGACGGAAGCCAAGGCGGGAGTAGAGAGGGCGAGCCTTGGGAGCGGCGTCCAAGGTGACCCCCCTGTACTTGTTGTTCTTCGACCAGTCCAGAAGGGCATTCACCACGGCGGTGCCTATGCCCTTTCCCCGTTGGTCCTTTTCCGTGAACATCGAGATAATGTGTGGTATCACCCTTGTGCCACCACCGGGAGGGGGGTCCATCTCTCGGAGCATGACGAGCCCGCTCGCTATCGCTCGGCCGCCCATCTCCTCGACGAGATAGCCTACCACCGTTCCATCAGACATTCGCTCCCGTAGCCAGTTGTGATAGAAACGAGATCCCTTGCGAAGGACATCCCGGTCAATCCTCTCAATGTCCTTCCACATCCCGGTCCGATGCTCAACAAGCACAGGAAGGTCGCTGAGGGTCGCTTGCCGAAGGCGAAAACCAGGAGGGAGAACCCTCTTTCGGCGAACTGGCATGAGGGTGAACCAACCAATGATTCGGTTAACGGTTGGGGGTGTTCCCCGGCGCACCCTCGATGCCAAACTGACGCCCCTATGAACTTGCAAAGCACACGTTTCCAACCACCTCGTACCAGGCCGGGTCGCACATGGGTCCTGATGGTCCATCTGCATAGGCAACCATAAATACGATATTAACATTTGTATTCTTATGACGGAACGGGCAGTTACCACCATTCGCATAGACCGGGAGACTCTGCGTCTATTGGACCGCATGGCTCGTGCCTTGCACACCGACCGATCTACGTTGTTGCGCCGCGCCGTCCACAAGGGAGCCCGCGCGGAACTCCTTGATGAAGCCGTATCACAGTATGTTCAGGGACACCTGAGCGCCGGGGCTGCAAAGGACTGGGCGGGAGTGAGCTACGCCGAGTTCTTGGACGAGCTCAAGAGACGCGGCCTGCCCTATTTGACAGACGAAGAAGGAACGGAAAGAGAACTCGAGCATTTCGAGACCAGGGTGAAACAGGGTGGCGGGTCTCATCGTTGATACCTCTCCGCTGATCTTCCTGGGACAGCTGGGCCGTATTCCCCTCTTGGAACGTCGAGCGCCCGTATTCGTTCCCTCTGCCGTCCTCCGAGAGGTCGAGCGGGGTACGACGAAGGACCCACGGACGCTTCCGGCGGTCCAACTGCTCCTCGAATCAGGGAAAGCCTCTCTAGGGAAGATTGCCCCTTCACCGTCCTTTCTCCCGGAGCTCGGAGAAGGAGAGCGAAGTGTGCTGTATCTTGCAGGGGCGATGAAAGAGGCCAGCATTCTCCTCGATGAGAGGCGAGCACGCCGAATTGCCGAAGCCTCTGGCTTCAAGGTGGAGGGAACGGCGTTCTTCCTTCTGGAAGCCTTGGGGGCCCGAGCCCTGAGCCGCTCGGAATTCAAGTCAGACATCCAGCGTCTTCAACGGCTGAACTACTTTATCGCCCCGCACCTACTTCAACGTGTGCTGGTGCTCGCTGACCAACTGTAGCTGCGGGAACGCAACACTCCACTGGCTGGCTCTGGGCTCCCTCCGGGAAAAACGCATCCGTTTGCCCTATACCAAATCCTCCCTTTTCGATGGTGTCGGTTTCGCAGGGCGATACACCACCCTTTTGCGACACCCCTGGATTCCGGGGTTCGACAGCGGGTGACGTAGGTTCCTTGCCGTAGTATCGGGGTAAGGACACCCCCAACCCTTGAAGTTCCCCGGGGCCTTACTCTTGTGTGACCATGGAGGCCGGGATTTGTCCTTGGACGCCCTTCGATGCCACCTCCCCTTGGGCCGCGGTCCCGTGGGCCACCCCCTCGGTCGGGACCGTGAGCCCGGACTTTGCGGTGAGCGGAACGGCGGCCCCCGCCATCCAGGCCGTCCTCAATCTCACCTCCAACCCTACCGGCCTTCTCGCCAACAATGACCCTTGTGGCGGGGAGTATGCGTATGAATACAACGAGGCAAACTACACGGAGTATGCCGTGGCCGAGCTCAGTGTGGTTGGTGCCTTTGCGGGGGTAATGTCACCGCCATCAAGCCCAACTCCTGTCGAGGTACTGATTTCAGGAGTTGGCATAGCGATTACCCTAGGCGCGGTGTATTTTGCCTACAGCGACCTAGTTCAAATCCACCAACTGTGTTGAGAGTCGCCAAGATGAACTCTGTTGCGCAAGTATATTGGGTTCCCCCCTCCGGAATGAAGACTTGGCAAATATTCACTATAGCAGGTATTGTGACTTTGTTTCTTGTAGCCTTTTATATCAAAGTGAACCTTCCTTTGAACTCGTGGTACAGCATTATTC
>JAKBKR010000096.1 GCA_021832495.1 bacterium
TCCGGTGTCCGAAAGGCGGTGCAAATCAATGACCACAGGGTCGCGCGCCGGAATGGTCCGTTGCGTCCTGTTCGCGCTGACCGTGTACGACCTCAGTAGGGTTTACGAAGGGTGCGATGCCTGGGAGCATGCTCCCGCGCCATCTGGTTGGTTCAGCATGGCCCGTGTGTCGACGACCGTTGCAGCCCCTCCCTCGAGTCACAGGGGGAATCCCCCAAGTACGTAGGACCGGAGCTTCTTCCCCCGTTGGCGATGCACCGGAACCGAGACGGGGATCGCTCATTCCCAGCAGCAACTTCAGGCGGTCCAGTGTGTTTGAACTTGCACGGAGGACTCTCGCCCCGCCCCTGCGGTGCCCGAAGGTGACGGGTCGTCTCCTACGGGCTATCCTTCGAGCCAGCAGGGCAGGGCTCACCACGCAGCCCCAGGATGTTCTGCCGTCGGAACCATCCCGGCGACCACCGGTGGGGAAAGCGGGTGTTTGACCGTTCCACGGATTTGGAATCTGAGGAGGTATTAATGGGGAGATCGACGATGTTAGGCTCGGGAGAAAGGAAACCCATGATGCACAAACACATGTCGAAGGAACACCCGCGCCACCGAGCGATCGTACGAACCACCCCCATGATCCGGGGGAGAACGGTTTTGGGGCGTCCTTACGACCCGATACGAGAGGACCTGATGACCGAGTTTGCCAACTGGCCAGGACATTGGCTACCGACCTTCGGAGGGCGGTGGGCCCCTGCGCGCACCGAGGTTGAGGACCTCGGAACAAGCTACGAGGTCCGCGCGGACTTCCCGGGAGTACGCAAAGAGGACATCGAGGTCACCCTCCAGGGGCGCACCCTATCCCTTGAAGCCAAAGAGATCACTGAGAAGGAAGAGGGAGGGAAGGTCTACCTCGCTCGCGAAGAGAGTTCCGAGGACTTCTGCCGTCTGATCGATCTGCCGGAGGATGTGGTCCCGGACAAGATCTCCGCACGATACAAGGACGGGGTGCTGACGGTGACCATCCCGAAGTCTAACCCCGTTCCGGAGAAGAAGATCCCGATCGAATAGATCGTTGGGATCGCAAAGGGGGTCCCTCCATGTCAGGGGGGACCCCGGGCCATGGATCGGTAGCCATCGCCGGTGTATTTCCCCGAGGGAAGGACAAAGACAGCATCAGAGGTTCGGAAGTCCGGCGGGAGCACTCCTTCGAGGTTCGGGCCGAACTGTCCTCGCCGTTGAGATGATTCTCGGACACCCCAACGCGAAGCCCTTCATGAAAACCGTTAATAGGGTGACCCTCTCTCGGCCCACAATGACCGCGGAAAAGAAACGAGATGTGTTTTCGGGGATGCCTACCCCTTCCTCCCCAAAACGATCGGGACGACGGGTGTACATGGTCGCCGGTGGGGTCACCAAGTTCGCCAAGGCCCATCCGGGAATGGACTTCCGCCTGATGGCCAAGCGATCCTTCGACCAAGCCCGGGCGGCCGTTCCGAACCTAACCCTGAACATGATCGATGGCACCCGGATATCCTACTTTTCGGATCATTTCACCCGCCAGCTCAAGGCGTCAAGCATGGTCCAGGACTATCTCGGGCTCAACCCCCGGGGCTCCGTCCGCATCGAGTGGGGGGGAGCCACGGGCGGCGAGAACATCCAAGCCGCCTATGAGGCGGTCGCCTCCGGAAGGATGGACGTGTGTGTGGCGACGGGTTTCGAGACGATGAGCCGGGTCCCGACGTGGAAGGGGAATGAGTTCATCGCCTTGGCGAGCGACACGAACTTCGATTTCCCCCTGGGCGGCTTCTATACGGGTTACTATGCCCTGATGGTCCAGCGGCACATCTATGAGTACGTCCGCCGGAAGAAGTTCGCGCACATCACCGATGAGCGCGAGGCGCAGCGGAAAGCCATCGAATATGGGACGAAAGTGATGGCGATGGTGTCCGTGAAGAATCACAAGAACGCCCTTACCAATCCCTACGCCCAGTATCCCAAGGACCTCAATGTGAACGATGTGCTATCCTCGGAGATGGTGAGTTATCCGCTGACCCGGGAACAGATCTGCACGATGTCCGATGGGGCGGCCACCGTCATCCTGACGAGCGAGGAACGGGCCAAGGAACTTGCGGATGATGCGGTCCTCATCAAGGGGGTAGGTTGTGGAACGGACACCATGCGGCTCGCCGACCGACCGTTCGGCAAGGTCATCCTCATGCCGCACGAGAAGGCGAGTGACTATGCGGACCTCGACTATCCCGGGGTGCACTCCTTCCGGGCCGGACGAGCCGCCGGGATGGAGGCCTATGGACACGCCGGCATCACCAACCCCAACAAGGAGCTCGATTTCATCGAGCTTCACGATGCGTACTCCTCTTCGGAGATCCAGACCTACGAGGACCTCGGCCTGTGCAAGTACGGCGAGGGATACGACTTCGTCGAGAGCGGGGCACCGTTCCTCAAGGGAGTGGACTACGGATTCCCGACCCCCAAGGCCGGCGCAATCCCCGTCAATCCCTCCGGAGGGCTCATCGCCTGTGGGCATCCTGTCGGCGCGACGGGCATCATGCAGGGTGTCTTCGCCCTGTGGCAGTTGCAAGGACGGATCGGGGAGAAGTTCGGAAGCCCCCGGCTCCAGATCCCCCATGCTCGTCGGGGAGCCATACACAGCCATGCGGGAACCGGTTCTGCGGTGACGGTGACCATCATGGAGTCTACAAAACAGAGGTAACCATGGCCGAAAGAAAGTTGTTCAAGAGCTCGAAGTTCCAAGAGGTGAACGCCGCCATCAAGAAGGACGGAGCCGCCATCTTCGTGGACAAGGAGGGTCATGAGAACCTGATCATCGACAATCCCTATGCGATCCGCTATATCCACAGCTATGCCGAGGACAGCCCGTTCTTCCTCGGCCTGGCCCAAGGCAAGCTCCTCGGGACCAAGTGCGGCCCATGCAACTACGTCTTCGCCACGCCGCGGGGCAATTGCCAGTTCTGTGGCGAGCCGACGACTTGGGTTGACCTACCCCTGCGCGGGCGGGTGCACACGTGGACGACCTGCCACTTCGGTGGAGAAGCGTTCCTCAAGGAGACCCCCTACAATCTCGCCATGATTGAGTTCGATGGGGCCAACAGCGTCCTTCTTGCACGGCTCAAGGACTGCAAGGAGGAAGAGATCTACGTCGGCATGCCGGTGGAAGCCCGCTTCAATCCGAAGCCCCAGTACTCCATCACCGACGTCTGGTTCGTCCCGGCCGACACCGACTCCCCGAAGGCCCGACGGAAATAGTGGAGGGTGCGCGTCCCGAACCGGGGCCCCCCCGCCGACTTAAAAGGCCTCGGGCATAGGACGGCCATGGACCCCCGTCCCAAGGTCGCACGCAATGTCCTCGACCTCATCGGCCACACCCCGCTCGTGCCCCTGAACCGGATCGGAAAGGGCCTCGACTACAAACTCTACGCGAAAGTGGAGTTCATCAACCCGGGGGGATCGATCAAGGACCGGATCGCGCCCTTCATGATCGACCAAGCGGAAAAGGAAGGATGGTTGCGCCCCGGCGGGACCATCATCGAGGCGACCAGCGGGAACACTGGGGTCGGCCTCGCCATGGTCGCCGCGGTCCGGGGCTACCAGCTCGTCATCGTCATCCCCGACAAGATGAGCAATGAGAAGATCCGCCTCCTCAAGGCCTTCGGGGCCCGGGTGGTCATCACCCCGGCGCAGGTCCCTCCCGACCATCCCATGAGCAACATCTCGGTGGCGAAGCGTCTCTCCGTGGAGATCCCGAACTCATACTATCCGAACCAGTACGAGAACCCGATGAACCCCGAAGCCCATTACCGGACGACCGGCCCGGAGATCTACGACGCCCTCGATGGCAATGTCCATGCGGTCGTCATGGGGATCGGGACGGTGGGTACGGCGAGCGGTGTCGGAAGGTACTTCAAGGAGAAGCACCCCCAGACGAAGATCGTGGGTGTCGATCCGAAGGGGTCCATCCTCGCCCACTTCGGCAAGACGGGGGAGATGACCCGAGCGACCCCCTACAAGGTGGAGGGGATCGGGGAGGACATGATCCCCAAGACGGCCCAGTTCAAGTTCCTGGACGACTTCATCGAGGTGGACGACCGGGAGTCGTTCGCTTATGCCCGTCGGCTGGTCCGCGAAGAGGGGCTCTTCGTCGGAGGTTCGTCGGGATCTGCCCTCGCCGGGGCGATCCGGTGGGCCGACCTGCGCTCTGTCCCCGCCGGATCCAACATCGTGGTGATCCTCCCCGATTCGGGGGACCGGTACCTTTCGAAGTTCTACTCGGATGACTGGATGCGGGAGAACGGCTTCATGGACGAGACGATGAAGGTTGGCGACGTCCTCCTCGCCAAGGATTTCCAGCCCACCGTAGTCTCCGTGGGTCCCTCGGCAACGGTGCGCGAGGTCCTCACCTCCATGCGCGAGCATATCATCTCCCAGGTACCGGTGATCTCCGGTGAGAACGTCCTGGGGAGCGTGATGGAGGAGGACCTGCTGAAGGAGGTCCTGCGGGATGCGACCCTGCTCGAGCGTTCGGTCTCCCAGGTCATGGGGGCCCCCTTCCCCGAGATCGGACGCAACGAGCCGTTGACGGCCCTCATCGCCCGTCTCAAGGATGAGCGGGCGGTCCTCGTCCGGGGCAGCGGAGGCGAGGGGATCGTCGGTTTCCTCACCCGGTACGACCTCGTGACCTTCCTTTCGTCGGGGAATGGCAATGCGCTTTGACACCAAGGCGATCCACGGAGGAGGCCAGAAGCCGGATCCCCTGACCGGGGCGGTCAATGTCCCGGTGTACCTCACGAGCACCTACGCCCAGAGCGCGCCGGGGGAGACGAAGGGGTATGACTATTCCCGTACCGCCAATCCCACCCGGGCCGTCCTGGAGAGCACCCTTTCCGACCTGGAGGGGGGTGCGGGAGGGTTAGCCTTCGCCTCGGGACTGGGAGCGCTCGCCACCTATCTATGGTCCCTCCGGTCGGGCACGAAGATCGTGGCCGGGGACGACCTCTACGGTGGGACCCACCGCCTGCTCGAGCACGCCCGGCGGACCTGGGGGCTCGCGCCCGTCTACGCCGACCTCCGTTCGGTCGATGAGCTCTCGAGCCTCCTACACCGGGAGCACCCGGCAGTGGTCTACTTCGAGACGCCGACCAACCCCCTCCTCACGGTGCTCGACGTGGCCGCGATAGCCGAAGCCGCCCATGCATCGGGGGCCACCGTCGTGGTCGACAACACGTTTGCCACTCCTTACCTTCAACGCCCCCTCGAGCTCGGGGCGGACATCGTGCTTCATTCGACCACGAAGTACCTGGGCGGTCACTCGGACCTGGTCGGTGGCGCACTCATCTTTCGGACCCAGGAGACGTACGAACAGCTCAAGTGGCTCCAGAACGCCGCGGGAGCCGTGCCGGGCCCCTTCGATTGCTTCCTCGTCCTCCGGGGGATACACACCTTAGGGGCCCGGATGCGGGCTCATCAGGCTGGGGCCCAAGCCATCGCCACGGCCCTCGAGGGGAACCATCGGGTGAAGCGAGTGATCTATCCCGGGCTCGCCTCCCATCCCCAATATGCTGTCGCTCGCCGGCAAATGCGCGGACCGGGGGGAATGGTCAGCATGGAGCTGAAAGGGGGTGTCTCGGAGGCCAAGGCGTTCCTTTCCCGCTTGAAGCTCTTCTATCTGGGAGAGAGCCTGGGGGGGGTGGAGTCCCTCGTCGAGGCGCCGGCACTGATGACCCATCAGTCGATCCCGCGGGAGGACCGAGAACGTCGGGGAATCACCGATGGATTGCTCCGTCTGTCGGTGGGCATCGAGGACCCGGAGGACCTCGTCGAGGACGTCCTCGCCGCCTTGGAGGGTTGACCCGTGCGGGAGGTTCGCATCTACAATACGCTGGGTGGCCACCTGGTCCCGCTCCGGCCCCTCTCCCCCCCGCGCGTGTCGATGTTCGTCTGCGGGATCACCCCGTACAAGCCCTCACACATCGGTCATGCCCGGGCGGCCATCGTCTACGACGTCGTCGCCAAGTTCCTGCGTCGCGTGGGATACCATGTGTTCTATCTTCAGAACGTGACCGACATAGATGACAAGATCCTCCGCACGGCAACCGAAGAGGGCCGGGACTGGCACACGGTATCCGAAGAGAACTTCGAGTCGTACCTGCGTGCGATGCAACATCTTCACGTGGATTCCGTGAACTTCTATGCCCGATGCACCGACTACATCGCCGAGATCATCGAGCAGGTCCGGACGCTAATCGAGAAGGGGCATGCGTACGCTTCGGGCGGGGATGTGTACTATGACGTCGGCACGTTCCCGGCCTTCGGTGCGCTCTCGGGCCAGCGGCTCGAGATGCTCGAAGCGGGCGTCCGTGTGGAGGTCAATCCCAACAAGCGCTCTCCTGAGGACTTCGCCCTTTGGAAGGGGGAGAAGCTCGGGCCCCGGTGGTCCAGTCCCTGGGGGGAGGGACGGCCCGGATGGCATATCGAGGACACCGCCATCGCGGTGAACATCCTCGGCCCCCGCTACGACATCCATGGCGGCGGGATGGAGCTCAAGTTCCCGCATCATGAGGCGGAGATAGCCCAGGCGGAGGCGGCCACAGGTAAGGCCCCCCTGGCATCGATCTGGATGCACCACAACATGCTGAACATGCGCGGGGAGAAGATGTCGAAGTCCCTCGGGAACGTGGTCTCGCTGGATGCGACACTGCGCCGCGTTTCCCCGGAGGTCCTCCGCTATTTCCTCTTGAGCGCGCATTACCGGAGCCCGCTCGATTACGCCGGGGAAGAGTCGCTCGAGGAGGCGCGCCGGTCCCTGCAAACGCTCCAGGTGGTCTATGCCCGGCTTCGTGCGCAGGCCGAGGAGTCCCTAGGCGGTACGTTCCCGCGGGAAGTGCAGCCTACGCCCGGCTCCCGGGTCTATGTCCGGGACCTTGCCGAATGGATCGAGCTCGTGCCACGCATCTACCCGGCCGACCCCGAGCACCAGAGAGGGGACCGGGTGGAGGAGGATATGATGACGGCCCTTGCGAACGATTTCAGCGTCCGGGAAGCCACGGCAAGCCTTTTTTCCTTTGCTTCCGAAGTGCACGCGCTCCTCGAGTCCCGGGGGCCCTCCCTCAGAGAAGAAGAGCTGGCCTCGCTTGTTCGCCCCTTCGTACTCGCGACCGAGGTCCTGGGGTACTTCCCCCGGGAGGGAACCTCGGGTTCCAATGCTCCCCTTGCCGCAGCCATTGAGCTTGTGATCGAGGCCCGAGCCCGGGCTAAGGAGCACAAGGACTTTGCCGAGGCG
>JAKBKR010000097.1 GCA_021832495.1 bacterium
TGTGGTTCCAGGAGGCCAGTTCCCAACGACTGAGTAGATGTTGGCGGTCCCACTACAAGAAAGTGAAGTATTCTGGAAGGCAAAAAATAAAGCGATGAAAACGAAACTGGCCAAAAGGAACCCAGGTAGGGCATATCCTGAGAATGAAAATATCCGAGTACCTTGATCGAGCGGTCTATTCCGGCGTACGGCCGAATAGGTTCCAAGGGGAAGAGATAAGGCAATGATGATGATCAACGAAAGGAACGCTAGTTGTAACGTGTAGGGTAACCAAGCACTTATGAGGAACAGGACGGGACAACTCCCGTTGTACAACGCCCGGCACTGGGCGATACCTGGTTGAAGAAGGCTAGTATCTTCCTGACAACTGGATTGAGAACCAATACAGCTATTGATGGAGACATAACCCCATTGCATGGTGAAAATGTTGCCTATGTATTTCAAATATTGCTCCCATATCGGCAGGTTATACCCACAGATCTGTTCCGCGGCGGGTATGGTCTTGTTGTTCGGCGGATTCTTGGCGGAGAAGGGGTAACAGGCGTCCAACCGCTCTTGCAGTGGGAGGGATTGCAACAGCAGGAAGGTGATCGTCATCACCCCGACCAGTACGGGGACGAGGAGTATCACTCGGCGGAGGAGGAACACCCAGAGCTTCACGCATACGGGGAGAGCAGTCAGTAGGTTATAAACTTAGTGCGATGGCAGACATGGTTTCACGATGGTAGGGACCCCCCCTGCTTAGCATGGGTTTCGGTCCCTCCTATGGATCCTGATGCTGGGTGGGCGAAGGGATGACAAGTTCGAGCGTAGCCTCTCCGCGCAAAATGAGGAAGAGGGCAAGGACCCGTGGCACCCGGATCCGATCACCGACGGAGCCCTTCATTCGGGCCGGGGACGCCTCGTACTCTATCGTCTGAAGCAACGTGACATCGAGTTCCTCGTTCGACCCAGTCGGAAGAGTGGCATCCCGCATCGGTTCGAACAGGCCCAACTCCTTGCGCGTCAGAGGCAAGACCCGGAACCCGGTACCACCGTGGAGGGATCCAGGCATCCGGATCAGCCGATGGACATCCGTGGTTACAGGGGCGTCGGTCTCACCCTGGATCGGAACGGCCAATCGACGGGCGAGGGCTTTCAGGAAAAGGTCCCGGTTCTCGTCATTTCCGAGCGTTTCGAGGGTCTGCCGGCCGGCGATGGCCGCCAGGGTCTCTTCTGAGGCCAGATGATGGGCGATGCTCCGAGCCCTTTGCCGGAGCCCCTTCCGGGCTTCGGGGAGTCCCTCGGACAAGAGGTCCAGCACTTCTTCGGTCATCTGTTCTTCGCTGTCCCTCTGATGTTCGTCGAGCCACCGGAGGACCGCCCGGCTCATCCTTCCCTTCCACCCGGCCGCATCCGGGGCGGCCAGCCTCCGGTAGGTCCGAGATCCCCCGTGCACCCTCGGAAGCGCCTCGGTGACCGTTTCAAAGGCGTCCTCCTCGGGTTGGAAGCCGATGCCCTGGATGTGGTCCACGAGCTCCCGGCGTTCCATGCTCGTGAGATGGAGATAGGCGTCGGCATGGATGTGGGCATGATAGCCCCGTCCCCCAGAAAAGACGATGTCAACGTCCTCTTCATCGAGACCGAAATCCCCCCAGAGGAATTCCTCCAGGAGGTACTGGAAGCGCTCCTTTGCGAGTTGCAGTTGTGAAATGTACTATAGACCCTCTGCATTCCGGAGGTGGTCGGCGTCCAGGTCGAAGATCACCTCGGCACCGGTCCACCTTTTTTGCTTCATGCTGAGGTGACCGGGGTCCTCGTAGAGGGAGGTTGAGTAGTAGAGGTGACGGGGGACGAGCCGGCCCAACTCCTGACGGAACGATCCCACATCGGAAAAGGCCCGATGGCGGACGAAGGGGCCTGCACCGTCGGTCCCGAACTGGGCGAAGGCAAACTCCCGCATTTCAATCGAGAAGGGGACAGGGATCTCCGCTTGCCGGTAGTACCGGTCGAATTCCGCTCGGGCGAACCCGAGGTCCCGCGGTTGCAGAAGTGCAGTCTTCCCCATGCCGTCGGATCAATCCTCAAGCGGAGGCTCTCCGAGCCGGCGCCTTTCTCCGGCGAGAAAGCCGAACACGGTGGAGTGTTCACTTCCACGCAGAAGCATAGTGAGCGCCCGCGTGCCTCGCTCGATCTCCTCAGCCGAACCGATGATCGCGACATGGTATCCCTGAACCGAGATCGAACACCCCGAGAGCTGCTCCAGGCGTTCCCGAGCCTTCCCGTGCTCTCCGATGAGCCGGGCCCGGATGCGGCGGACGGCGTTCTTGTCCCGCTTCCCGGTCACCTCCCGCAGGTTGAGAACATTGAGGTAATTCTCCCCTTTGAAGAGCCGGAACGCGCGCTCGGGGGAGAACCCGCGGCCGATGGCGGCAACGACATCTCGAGCCTTCATGGGTCCCCAGGGGTCGGCTTCCGGTGGGGCATGGATGGCCACCGAAGACTCCGAGGAATCCACGGTGAGGCTGGCCCCGCTCATCTCTTCGATGGCCTTTCGCACGACCCCTCCAACTCCGATGAGCACGGCGAGCCGTTCCTCCGGTATCCGTATGAAAAGATCGGTCATCTATAGCTCGGTTCCCCCCATTCGATCGAACATCTCCTGGGTGGTTAACTTCACACCTTGGCGGTTAAAATACTTGGTGAAGTTCTCGGCGTCCCGTAAGAGGAGTTCTCGAGCCATCGGGTGTTCCCGAGCGACCACCTCCCCCAGATCGATCAAGGCAATCCGACCCGCGAAGTAGAGCACGTTGTACGGAGAGAGGTCCCCATGTACAAGCCCCGCCCTCGTCACCATGTTCCGGACAGCGCGGGTAAGGTCATTCAACAAGCGCTCGGGATCCTCCACCTCGCAACGGAAGAGCGGGGGGAACGGAAGTCCCCCCTCCCCCATGAACTCCATAAGAAACACGTTCCGATGATAATCGTAGGGCTCGGGGACGGGGACTTCGGCTTCCCGGCAGGCCTTCAGCGCCATGTACTCCCGGCGCACCCAAGCGAACACAAGCCGGGCAAAAGAATTCGATCCTACATCCTCCCGGAGCTCATGGAGAAGATAGGGGGGGAGCCCACGGAAGACCGCATTGCCCACTCGGTACACTTTGAGCGCGCGGTATCCGTCCTTAGAACTTACTCGAAAGACATTGGCGACCTTGCCGGTGGAGATGGAGAAGTCCACTTCCGTCATGAGCCCACGGGTGATAAACCGTCCTACCGCTAGGAGTGTCCGACGGTCGAAGACCTCGTCCATGGCGTCGGTGTGGGAGCGTTCCTTTCGTCGGTCCTCCTCCTTGTGCCGGCGACGAAGGAAGGCCTCCACAGGGTCGCTCACACCCTCTCCCCACAGGGGGGAAGTTAAATCCGTTTGTCCCATCCGTAGTCCCTGCCGTGTCAGACGTATCGATCCTCGTCGGCGCCCTGATCATCGTGATAGGATTCGTGATGCTCCTGGCAGATATCGCCCACCCGGGGCTCTTCCTGCTTATCCCGGCGGCGGTCCTAGTGGCGGCCGGACTCATCTTGCTCCTCGCTCCCGACGTCTTCTACACGAACACCGTGGCCGCAGTCCTCGTTATCATGGCAGCGGGTGCAGGAGGGGCTTTGATCGCGCTACCCGTGTATTCCAAGCTGGCTCCGCGCCATGCCCCGCTCGCCAGCACGATCGAGACCCTGACCGGTCTGACGGCCCGGGTCGTTACATCGGTCGAACCTAACTCGATGAAGGGGAAGGTTCGGGTCCGGGGCGAGGTCTGGAGTGCAACCGCTGATCGAACCATCCCCGAGGGCTCGGATGTGGAGATCATAGGTGGTGAGGGAATCATTTTGAAGGTCCGGGGTCTCCCCCCCAAGCAGGAGAAGTGAGGATGGCGAGTCCAAGTTCTACCAAAGGGACTGTACCAATTCCTTCCATCGGACCGTACAATGGAAAGTCGGTCATCCTGCTCTTCCTCGGTGTTTTCATCGCCTTCGTCGCTTTGGCCATCGTTGCGAACTCGGTTGGTGGGGCGGCCGGCCCGGCATACGCTGTGGCGATCGTCGTGGTGGGCATCATCATCTTCCTTGCCCTGCTGGCCCACACCACTTACTCGATCCAGCCCTACGAGACCGCACTCGTGACCGTGTTCGGATCTTACCGTGGGTATCTCCAGTCGGGTTTCAACATGGTCACACCCGTAGCCCGGGTCGTCCGGGTCGACTTGAGGACTCAGGTACTCGAAGTGCCGCGCCAGGAGGTCATCACCAAGGACAACTCCCCGACCAACGTGGATGCGATCATCTACATCAAGGTGGTCGACGGGATGTCGGCCGTATTCCGGGTCCAGGATTACCATGTGGCCACGGTCGCGCTGGCGCAGACCACCCTCCGGAGCGTCATTGGTGACATGGAACTTGACGAGATTCTGTACAACCGGGAACGGATCAACACCCGTCTCCGGGACATCCTCGATGAGGCGACGGACAAGTGGGGCGTCCGGGTGGAGGCAGTCGAGATCAAGGAAGTCGACCCGGTGGGACCGGTCAAGTCGGCCATGGAAGAGCAAACCGCAGCGGAGCGGCAGCGCCGGGCGGCGGTTCTGCGGTCCGATGGCGAGAAGCGCAGTGCGATCTTGGTTGCCGAGGGCCAGAAGCGGTCTCGGATCCTGCAGGCGGAGGGGCTCCGCCAGTCAAAGATCCTTGAAGCCGAAGGCGCACGTATGGCTACGATCCTCGAAGCCCAGGGAGAGGCCCAGCGGCTCCGGATCTTGGCGATGGGCGCCTCCCCCTTGGATGCCAAAGCCCTCACGGTAATTTCGTTGGATACCATGTCAGAGATGGCGCAGGGTCAGTCCACCAAGATCCTGTTCCCCTTCGAGTTCACGAAATTGATGGAGGGTGCGGCCGAGTACCTCGGTGTCGGGCGGACGGTGCCCGAGCGGGGCCTTTCCAGCTTGGACGAACTGGAGAAGAAGATTGGAGCCATGGATGATATCCTGGGTCCGATCCCAAAACAATCAGAGCTCACCACGGAGATCCAATCCATCGAGGAGGAGATCAAGGCCGAGAGCGCTGCGAGCGAGGCGGTCATCACCGGAAAGCGCGCACCCGATCCTGACGATCTCGGGGATGAGCCCGCCGCAAAGCAAGCCATGGTCCCTCCCCCTCCGCCGCCTCCCAAGGCAGCGCCTCCGAAGAAGCCCTAAGTGCGTTATCCGTACGGGCCGAGGTCGTTGACCAGGTCCACGTGGGTCATGAGCATCCGACGGCAACAGTAGCGTTCAACACCCAAGCTGTCCAAGACATCCTTTGCCTTCTCTCCTCGGGCAAGCCGCTGCTGATAGCTATCCCAGTACTGACCGATGACCTTGCCGCAAGTGAAACAACGAACAGGTACCATCATGGTTTCAACGGTAGGACTTCTGCCTCCGCTTGCGGGCGCCACGACCCTGCGGGGTCTTGGGGAGCTTCCGGCGAGTGTCATTGACGAGGAGCGAGCGATCGTGATGTTTGAACAAACCCGCGAGCGTGGGGTCCTGGAACGCTTCGACGAGCCCGCGAGCGATCGCTGTCCGGACTGCGGACGCTTGTCCCATGAAACCACCACCCGTGACGGTGACGGTGATATCCACACCATCCGAACGCGGTGCGCTGAGACGAATGGGTTCCTGCATCTTGAGTCGGGCCTCATACGGTTCCCATAGCTCTAGGGGGCGAGAGTTCACCCAGACCCTCCCGGCACCTTTGGTCACCACGGCCCGCGCCACGGCGCTCTTGCGTTTTCCGCTGGTTTGGATCTGGGGGGTCTCGGCCATGCTCAAACCCGGGCTCCTAGATGGCGGGAAATTTCAAGAAGGGTAAGAGGCGGAGTGAGAGCAGGGCGAGGTTTCGCCACCTCGATTACCTCGGCCTTGGCAGAAGTGAACTCCTCTGGAACACCGATGTAGGTACGGAGACGCCGGAATGCTTCCCGCCCGGTCGACCGCTTGTAGGGGAGCATTCCCCGCACGCATCGCCGAAGGATCCGTTCGGGAGTCCGTGGAAAGTGGGGCCCTTTTCGCACCGAACCTCGGGCCTCGGCCGCCCGATACTGGCTCAGGACCACGCTCCGCTTTCCCAGCACGACCGCCTTCTCGGCATTAACGATGGCCAGGGTTTCCCCCGCGAGCAATCGCTTTGCAATCACTGTCGAGGCTCGGCCGAGCACAAGTCCGCTTACATCAATCACACGAACTTCAGCCAATGATGTGCACCCCCTTCCCCTGAGGATTGGACTGGAAGGCTTCCTGGAGGGAACTCAGCTGTCCCCCGGCAGCGATCACTTTACGGCCGGCCTCCTCGGACCATCCCAGGGCGGCGATATGCAGAGCCTTCTTGAGGTCACCCTTGGCGAGCAGCTTGGTTGGTACCACAACGAGTTCACCAGCGGAAGCGACGCGTTCCAAATGGCCCAAGTTGACAGGTCGGAGCTGGTGCCGCGGGCGTTCCAGTCGAATGGCCACGGCCCGCCAAGCGGGAGCTCTTTTGCCATCGTGTGGCGACCGGAGTTCCCGGATAAGAGCTCGGAGATGAGGATTGGTTTTCTCCTCGGCAACCATAGCGGAAGCGCGGCAACAACGTATTCCCTATTAAGTCTTGCGTACGCTCGGACGGGTCGGTAGACCCGGGAACCCGATTCCGGGCACCGGGAATCCAAAGCATGAGAAACGTGCGCAATGCTTTAACCCCCTCCTGTCTTGTAGGGTTCGATGCCAGCAAAGAGCAACCCACAGTCCCGAGTCACAACCTGGGATGAAGTGAGGGAAGAAGCCAGCCAGTTCACCCGAGAAGTGATGATGGACTCGATCAAGTGGAGCCGTAAGGCTCTGCACTTAGCGAACAACATGGCCGACATGGCCCTCGCTCGATCCAAGGAAGCCGCGGAAAGGGCCCGCAAGTCGGTCGACAAAGTCCGCCGGTCGTAAGAACCTCGATGCGTATCCCCGTCCGGCTTGACGGGACGGCGGCGCTATCCACCGGGAAGATCGGTAACCTTGACTTTGACCTTCCTGAAGTCGCCTTGGCCGGGACACCGGCTCTACCGAACTCGGCGGTCCCTTCGACGGCGCTTTGGCTACGGAGCACGGGGAACGCTGCCCCATTCTACTACAACATTGAATTAGGTCGGGGAGAGAACCGACTTCCTTTGCCCCTTGAGATTCGAGCAGGGGAGGAATACTTGGAGGGAGGATGGGTTGCTGAGGTGGGACCGGCGAGCGGCATCTGGGCGTTCACTTGGC
>JAKBKR010000098.1 GCA_021832495.1 bacterium
CCTTTGATCTCACCAACCACCATAGCGGCTTGCGGATTCATTTGTTGCGGCATGCCAGGCGCCGGAGGATACGGAGCGGGCTGCATTCTTGTTCGGGCGGGGGACACAACGGGGGGTTATTAAGGTATGGCTTGAGCTGCGGGACAGTTTCCTGACATCCAGCACCATCCACGAGGGGTGTCCTGCCCTGCTACTCCGCTACCGCCCTCCCTTCTTCCGCTATCGCGGTAGGCATGGAAACCCGAATTTCCAAAGGTCCATGCTCCTCGAGTGGGAAGGTGTCCTTGGAACGGCAGCAAAGGGATTATGGTTCCGCCTCCTCCCGTCGAATGGTGAATTCGAGTTCGATGGGGCTCCTGGGACTCCGGGCGTACTTGTCCGAATTTTTTGAGGCGTCGCTGTTCTTGTCGCTCTTCACCTCCTTTGTCGGCATTGCTCTGGCGGCTGACCGAGGGAGTATTGACCTCGGACACGCGATCTTGGCGACCCTCGGGGCGGTACTGGCTCAAGCCAGCGTGAACCTCGTGAACGATTACCACGACTTTCGGAGCGGTATCGATCTGGAAACGGTCAAGACCCCTTTCAGCGGCGGGAGCGGACTTGTCGCCTCGGGGGCGATCACTGCGCGGGGCGTGCTCATTCTAGGATTGACGTCTGCGGTCGTCGCTGCCCTGTTCGGATCCTACCTTGGTGTGGTAGTGACCCCCGTCCTCTTAGTCTTGGCGGCATTCGGAGGGTTGGCAGTGTTCCTGTACACCCCATTGATCGTTCGAATCCCAATGGCCGCCGAACCCTTCGTGATGCTATCGTTCTCTTTTGTTGGAGTGGGGAGCTACATTGCGGCCCATGGGTCCCTGGAAGGGCTCGGGACATTGGTCTGGGTGCTTCTCCCGGCGGGAATGTTGGCAGGTATCGCCTTGCTAGTCAACGAGGTGCCAGACGCATCGGTAGATGCTCGCCACGGCCGGAGGCATGCCGTGATCCAACTCGGGAACCCGGGTCGGGTGTCGGCATACTACCTTGCATTCGAGGTCCTGACGTATGCGCTTCTTGGTATAGGGGTTTTTTGGGACGGGCTATCCAGACTCTTTCTCCTACCATGGGTCACCCTGCCGCTCGTGATCTTGGTCACCGTCGGCATCAGACGGTACACCGACCCGCATCAATACGAACGGGTGATGGCGATCAACTCAATGAGCACCGTCCTTTATCTCGCATTGCTCTTGATAGCGAGCGTGCTATGAGGGATGGATGACAAAAGACGAAGGAACCCCCGGATCGACGGTTAGACCACCGGGTTCGAGAAACGTTCTCTTGGAGCGGCCGGAGGCTGCACCCGAACCTAACTCGAAGGTGAACCTCGGTGCATTTGATCTCATTCTGCTCCTGCTACCAATGATCCTGTGGCCGCTATCTTTCATTCTCCTCCGGGCGTATTTCATCTATTCCTTGGCAGCGTCGGTTTCCCTCTTGGCCATTGGGTCGATCGTCCTTTGGCGCCCGGATATCCGCTGGAGCCGCGGCAATTTCCCTCTCTGGCCCCTGGGCATTGGACTTCTGGG
Organism: bacterium; assembly: GCA_021832495.1. Classification (GTDB taxonomy): domain Archaea; phylum Thermoplasmatota; class Thermoplasmata; order Lutacidiplasmatales; family UBA184; genus JAJYEA01. The sequence goes on from JAKBKR010000098.1 coordinate 1,563, forward strand.
TGCGATCCTGCTCTATCTCCTCTTTGTCGGTGGGAATGTCGCCACCACGGCCGTAGGACTTGGCGGGGACGTCCAGAACGTCTATGGTGAGATTTATGGGAACCAGAGTGGAATCGTCCTGGTGGCCCTGTTAGCGGTGATCGGGGTAGGAGAGGAGACCTACTGGAGAGGTGGGCTACAGGCCGTGGTCGAGAAGTGGTCCCCAGCGTTCCGCAAGGTTCCTTGGGTGGTCTCCACGGCCTACTATACCGGAGTGCATCTCTCCACGCTCAATCCCGTCCTGGTGGGGGCGGCCTTTGTGGTCGGGCTCGTGACGAGTCTTGTAGCGGACCGTGCCGGGGTCGGCGCATCCATCCTCACCCATGTGATATGGATCGAAGCCATCGTCGTTTTTTTCCCCGTGTGAGCTCGGATCGTTTGCACGCGGTCCCATGCGCCTTGGGTCCCTCGGTGCTGCCCAACGACGGGCCTAGAAAGGGTGAAAGAGTTATACTTCCATCCCCTGGGCTTATCTTGCGGAGCGTACCATGAGCGGTAAGGCCTTACGACTACGCAAGCTGTTTCCCACCACGGACCACCGACTCTTCGCGGTGCCCTTGGACCACAGTCTGACAATGGGCCCGATTGCGGGGCTTGAGCGACTGGGTCCATTGTCAGCCCGGCTCCAGGAAGGGGGAGTCTCCGCCCTGATCGTGCACAAGGGAGCCGTACGCACCATCGAATCCACCCTGTGGCCCCAAACCCTCCTTGGCATCCACCTCGCCGCTTCTACGACTCTTTCGGGGGACGCTTCCCACAAACATCGCGCCGGCACTGTGGCCGAGGCGGTCCGCCTCGGGGCGGATTTCATCAGTACTCAGGTCAACTTCGGCGTATCGTCGGAGGGGAGCATGCTCGCCGACCTCGGCAACCTTTCCGAGGAGGCCAATGCCCTTGGGATGCCATTGCTGGTGATGGCCTATGTCAAGGCCAAGGGCAGGGAGTATGACGCCGAGGCTGTGGCCCACGCGTGTCGGGCCTCGGCCGACCTGGGAGCGGATATTGTGAAAACATCATTTACGGGTCGAGAGACGTTCTCAAGAGTGGTGTCATCTGTCGACGTCCCGGTCTTGGTGGGGGGAGGTCAAAAGCTTGAGAGCCGCGCGGACCTGCTCCAACTTGTCCGGGATTCGATCGAGTGCGGAGCCCGCGGGATCTGTATCGGCCGAAACCTGTTCCAGAACCCGGATGTCACCGCCGTTTGCCAACAGGTCGGTGCCCTTCTGCACCCCGCGGCTTTGGTCCCGGCTCCGAAGTGAGAGGGGCGCTGTTCCATGTCCCTCTCCCGCGTGATACTTGAGCCCCGGGCCACGGAGAACTCGTCCGCGATGATCGAATATGCGCTGCGGCGTGGCTTCCGCCGATTTTTGTTCTCAGGAGGCTCGATCCCTGCGGGACTCCCCATGGATGCAGAGACCACGATCCAAGTGGGGACGACTCTGCGCTCGGCTTCCGGAAAGGATCTCGGCTCAACCCGCCAAGTGAGGGATCCGAAAGACCTGGAGGCTGCGGGCCAACGGCTAACCCGGGGGGACCTCGTATTGGTTGATTTCGAGGGAGAGAGCATCATCCCACTGGAGAATCTCATAGCCCATGCGGGCCGGAAGGGGACGCTCTGGGTTCGGACGATGGACCTCGAAAGGGTCCCTTCCGCCCTCGGTGCACTCGAAGCCGGGTCGGATGCGGTCGTTTGCCCCGTCGGCTCCGTCGACGACCTGACGCGGCTCGAGGGTCTCATTGAAGGCAAGGTCCCGGAGCTCATCTGGAGGCAGGCTGTGATCGATCGCTTGGGCCCGGGAGGCATGGGCGAACGGGTCATCGTGGACTCCACCTCCTTGCTCGGAGAGAGCGAGGGCTTGCTCGCGGGAAGCCAAGGTGCGTTCCTTTTCCACGTCGTGGGGGAGACCCAGGGCTCGCGATACACCCGCCCTCGCCCGTTCCGAGTGAATGCCGGAGCCCTTCATTCGTACACACTTTTGGCCTCAGGCGAGACCCGTTACCTTTCAGAACTCGAACCGGGGGATGCCGTCGTGATCGCCACGCCCCGGGGAACGACCCGTTCCGCAAGGGTCGGTAGGCTCAAGATCGAGCGTCGACCGATGACATTGCTCGAGGTCACAGTGGAAGGTACTCGGTACACCGTCTTTGTCCAGGAAGCGGAGACCGTTCGCTTAACGGGTGAGCAGGGCCCGGTCCCCGTTACAGACCTGCGGGTGGGCATGAAGCTCTGGGGAGTGTCTCTACCCAAGGCCCGTCACTTTGGCAAGACGGTCGCGGAGACCATCGTCGAACGATGAACCCGACGGTCCCTGCGGCTCCCTCCCCGAAACCCTTGATCGTGGCCACCCTCCCGGGACGTACGGCGGCCGAGGTCAAGACAGATTTCCGGAGGGCCTCGGAGCTGGGGGCGGACCTGGTCGAAGTCCGTCTCGACCGGATGCCTTCCGAAGAGATCGTGAGACTCGAGACCATCCACCAGATCCCCATCGAATTCGAGTGGGTCCCGGCGATAGCCACCTACCGTTCGCGAGCGGAGGGGGGAGAGGGTTCGGACCAGGAATCAGACCGGTTGACCATTTTGCTGCGGGCCCTGGACGCCCTTCCCTTCACCTACGTAGACTTGGAGATCGCGCGTGACCTGCGGATCGCCCGTGAACTCAGATCGTCCTATGGTCGAGCACTCCGACAGTTGTTCTCGGCGCATCTGCCCTCGGATACCCCCGGAGCGTCGATCGAACGCATCCTGGAGGATGCCCTCACGATTGGAGACCTCGGCAAGGTTGTCCTTCCGGCCAGCGTGGACCGAGCCGTAGCCGAGTTGATCCCCATCGCTCGAAAATGGAAGGGGCGACCCTACGTCCTACATACGACGGGACCTTCGGGACCCATACTCCGGGCCCTTGCGTACCGCTTGGGGATGCGGTTCGTTTACACGGCATTGCCTGGGGGTCTGCGCACTCCGGTAGAGCCTACGCAATTGCCGCTGGATCGGATGCGGTCCTTTTTCGATGCTGGGGAAGACACCCCATGGCTCGCTGTCGTGGGTCACCCGATCGCCCACTCCCGTTCGCCGCTCCTCCATCACCGATTCCTCGAGGAGGCAAAGCTCCCATGGTTGTACCTCATGCTGGACATCACAACCGAGGAGGAGTTTCGAACGTCCCTTCCCCGCCTACTGTCCGAGGGTTTGGCCGGCCTTAACATCACTGCGCCCTACAAGGAACTCGCCCCTGAGCTCTCCGAGCATCGGGAGGAAGAGGTGGTGGTCTCCGGTTCGGCAAACACGTTGACTCTCAGAAAGGGCACCCCCGCTTCCTTTGACGCGGCGAACACGGATGTATTGGCGCTTGCCCGGCTCTTGACGGAGGTGGAGAAAACCGGTTGGGACGGGGCGACGCTGCTCGTGGTGGGCTCGGGTGGTACGGCACGGGCCGCCATAGCCGCCGGGGTCGAACATGGGGCACAAGTCTATGTGACCGGACGGAACATGGAGAACGTCGCTCGCGTGGTATCCGATTTCCCTCCTGAGGCCGTGCACTCTCTTCCTCCGACATCGCTTCGACCGTTCCCCCTGATCATCCACGCCACACCAGCGGGACAAGTGGGAGCCGGACCTCTTGAAGTTCCCATCATGCCGGCGCTCGTGAAGGGAGGTACCCTCCTCGACATGGTATACGCCCACAGTGGAACAGAACTCCGGGACATGGCGCTGCAGGTGGGGGCCAGGTATATTTCTGGAGAAAAGGTCCTTGTCTACCAAGCGGCCGAGAGCTTCCGACGTTTTACCGGGCGGACCCCGTCGACTTCATTGGTGGAGACCCTGGTCCTCGCGGTGGTTCCATGAGCCACGGTTCCGGGGACCGGGAGGGCAACGGAATGGCGTGGGGGGCGATCTCATTCGTCAATGCCATTCCCGTGGGGGTCGGGGCGAGCGCGGCAATCTCGTTGAACTGTCGGTCCCGAGTGGAGATCAGAAAGAAGCCCGACGGCGGGACCTTGGAAGTGGCCGTGAATGGAGAGCCCTCATCGGAATTCCTGCAAATGGTGGCGGGGATGACGCTCGGACGGCTTGATGAGGGAACGAACTGGTCGCTTTCGGTTCACTTGGGGTCCACCATTCCGCTGGGAAAGGGGCTCAAGAGTTCCTCGGCAGTATCGGTGTCGCTCGCCCGAGCCATCGCAGATGCGTTCGGAATGGCGCTCGCTCCGGTCGATCTGGCCCGGATCAGTGCCCAATGCGCGCGGGACTCCGGTATCAGTGTCACCGGTGCGTTCGACGATGCGATCACTTCCGCGTCCGGAGGGGTCACGGTCGCCGACGCGAAGGCATTTCAAGTATTGCTCGAGACGGGACTTCCCAAGGGGCTGCAGGCCGTCCTGTGGCTACCGAGCGGGACGCACCCGCCCCCATCGGAGATCCGTCAACGTTTCCGAGGTTCTGAAGAACGGGCGAGGGAAGCCGCAAGATTGGCCCGGGAAGGGAGTCTGTTCCCAGCTATGGCACTCAACACGGCCCTCGTGGAAGAAGCGTTGGGGTACGACTACCAGGAACTGCACGAGGTCGGGCATCTGCTGGGTGCCCTTGCCTCCGGTGTGTCGGGCAACGGGCCGGCGCTGGCTTACATCATTCCCCGACCACTGACCGAAGGGCTGCGCAAGGCACTGAAAGGCCGGAGCGGGGAGGCAATGGTCACTGATTTTGTCGAAGGGGGCCCTTCCCTATGAACCCTGGCGCAGGAGCGGGCCTGGGAGTGGACCTGATACGATTGCATCCGGGCGTGGCCCGGGGAAGCCTGCGCGTACCATCATCTAAGTCCTACACCCACCGGGCCCTCCTCGGGGCCCTGCTCTCCCCCCGGCCGGTCATGATCCAGAACCCGCTCGATAGCGAAGACACCCGTGTCAGTCGCAAGATGGTAGAAGGACTGGGCGGGAAGGTCGACACGGTCGAACTCCCCGGTCGTACCGCATGGCGTGTGGAGCCTCCTCCGGTCGTGGCCGAACGGCCGTGCGAGCTTGATGCGGGCGAGTCCGGCACTTCGATCCGGTTGTTCACGTGTGCGGCGGCTCTCGGGAAGTCTGAGGTCACGTTCCGTGGGAGCGATTCCTTGGCCCGCCGACCGATGGTGGGGTTGCTCCGGGCGCTTCAGGATCTTGGGGCAAAGGTCCACGCTCCTCCTTCAGGACGCTCGCTCCCGTTCACAATCCGCGGTCCCATCCAGAGTGGGTGCGTGAACATCGAAACCTCAGAAACGAGTCAGTACCTCACCGGACTCCTGATGACGTTGCCGACGCTTCGCGAACCCAGTGAAGTAAGGGTGACCGGACCTATGGTCTCGCGCCCATACATCGAAGCGACACTGGCCTATCTCAAGCATGAGAGGATCGAGGTAAGAACGAGTGACGTGGGCTACGTGGTCCCCGGTCGGCAGCAATTCGCCGGGTTGGGTTTTGAGGTTCCGGGCGACGCCTCTTCCGCCGCCTATCTGCTAACATTGGCGGTCACTACCCGGGGTGACGTCACCCTGACCGGGATCGACGCACAATGGCCCCAGGCCGATCTGGCCATTCTGGAGGTGCTCTCCGAAGTCGCCACTCCCTGCATTCGGGGTAAGGAGGGCGGTCTCCGCATGTCGGGAGCCGACCTGACGCGGTTCAAACCCTTCGATGGGG
>JAKBKR010000099.1 GCA_021832495.1 bacterium
ATGGTACGTTGATACGCATGGGTCCGGGCGGTGACCAGATCATAATGGTGGACAATACCGTGCTTGACCAGGTGACCGGGCCATTCAATGAGGAGTGGATCCGGAATCTGGACGATGGTTCCTATCCCGAGAAGGTCTTCGACGTTTCCGCCGGGTTGGACAAGAGGGCCTCCTCCCAGCAACTGAAGATCCTGATGCTGTTGCTGAAGGACGAGTCCGATGGCAGGGAGTACAACCTTGTTGGTTTTGAGAATAATCCCACTGCCACGCGCACCACCGGGAAGGGGTCGGTGAAGGACATGAACCGGTTCGCCTCATGGTCGCGGGGCCAGTTGTCAGCACAGAAGCTGTCTATGAGGCTCCTCATCGTGGAAGGTGGCTATACTGGGACAGGGATTCTCCTGAAGGCTTTCGGTGAACCAGAACTCGTCCAGGACTTCTCGAGACGGAACGACGCAGACCCGGGACGATTCGTCAAGTGGCTCGCACGAGCGGTGAACTATCGCCCATCGGAGACGGAATCCACCGGCTCGGCAACACCGCTGGGCCGGAAGGTCAGGGTCTGACCCATGACCGAGAGCAAGCCCCCGGCCATGTTCATCTCGGACCTGCGGCCCTCGCGGGTGGCCACCATCGAGGCCACGATCAGTGAGCTACAACCAGCGCGGGAGATCGAGACCCGCGGGGGCCGGAAGACCAGGGTCCGGAACGGGAGGCTGAAGGACCCGACGGGTGAGATCACCTTCATCCTCTGGGGAGCAGAGGTAGACTTGGTGGAGCTGGGGGACAGGGTGCGCATCGTCGAGGGCTGGGTCAAGGACTACCAGGGGCGGCCCCAGCTATCGCTCGGCCGGACAGGAAAACTCGAGAAGCTCGCTCCAGGGAAGCAGGAAGGATGGACGTCGCCGACCCTCGGCTGAAGGAACTCCGCCCATCCCTCATCCAGCTTGCCGGGGCCTTCGCCCAAGAGGCCGTGCGGGTTGCAGGCGTGACCCGGGTCGCCCTGGTCGGTTCCATCACCACTACGAAGCCTGACCCGAAGGACGTAGACCTTCTGGTCACGGTCGAAGACACAGCGGATCTCGCCCCTCTGGGTTTGTAGATGCAGGCCTACGGGAAACTGACCAAAAAATTCTTCGCGATTTCTGAACCCCTCCTCAAGTTGGGCGGAAGAGCTGCACGTCCCCAAGCCCCGTGGCCATGGAAACTTGTCCTGTCACATTCCCGTGCAAGCGTGCCAGTAGCGCCGCCATCGTCAGGACTACTTCGCCAGCCAGGAGTGCGAGGCTCTGTCGGTGGTAATCCAATCTTGCTCCTCCCCCGACCACCTCGCTCACCAGCCGTTTTAGCCTGTTTGAGCTTTCGATATACGGTTGAGCCTGTCTCCAGTCATATCCCGTCCCATCCACTGTTCGAATGACCGCACATCCCAACAGTTCCATCAGTGGGCGGACATTCACCCCGTCCATGTAGACATGGCTCCGGGCTGCGAGGAGCTGGCCCAGCTCGGGCGTCTGCCGGAGTTGCAGGAAGACCTTGTTCAACAAGGGCAGGTTCTTCCTCAACCGCTCCTGCTCCCTCTCCGAAAGCGGAGGTGGGAGATGGACGATGTGGCCTGCACTGACCACGTCAAAGACCCCCCAGAGCATACCTGCGGAAACGCGGGAGACCGTGTGGCCATTGCCTCCGTAGATCCGGATGGACTGGCCCACCACCCTCCGGGCCCGCGCCATCAACTCCACTGCGTGCATTGCCTCTGTTTCCTGGGAGGAGATCACCATGCTGTAGGCGGGCAGGCGTAGTTCGCCAATCGCCCTCAGGTCCGAGAACCCCTGGAGCTGGTAACGTCCATGCCAAGTTGACAGGGGATGGGTGCTCTTCCACATCCTTCCAATCGTGTCTGCCAAGAGGGCCTGTACTTTCCAGCCCGTCAGTTTCGACAGGATTTCGTGGTAGAGGGAGAGCTCCAGCTCCAGCGTCTCCATGGTCAGGTATCTCTTCAGAAAGTGTCCCAAGGGCAAGAAGGCAGGGTCCTCCCGGACCCGGCAACTCCTGCCCAGGAAGCCCATGGCCAAGAGGAACCTCTCCGTGAACACCTCCTCGGTGTACTCTCTACGGAAGGATCCCTGCCAAACCTCTCCCAACCTTCGCCAGTGAAGCTCGAACCAGTCGGGGTAATGCTCCAGAACGGTCTGATGCACCTCCCGGGCCATATCGAGGTATCCTACCTGGGGATGGTAGAGCCCCTCCTCTTCATCCATTTCATCCGGTGGGGGAGACCCCCGCAGCGCCTCCAACGGACTGAGATCTACCTTGTAGCTGCCGGATAGCAGCTCCTCCAGTCTGGTCAGAGGAAGAGGCCACTCTTGGTTATCCTCCGGCAACTTAACCCCTGCCATCCTGTTTCCAATATCCTGATACTTCCAAGAACGGGAGAGGGTGACCTTCCCCCTCGCCATGGAATCCAGTAGCCGGTCGGTCAAGAGGGATCTACGGAGTTCCCCCTCCACGGAGGCGTCGGCGAGTTTCAGAAGGTGGCGATTCTTGCCCAGGCAGGTCTGGTTCTTCTCCGGGACCTCTTCCCATTTCGCCTCATTCCGAACAAGCTGAAGGAGGAGGGTCGAGCGTTCGTTGTGTGGCTGAATCTCATCGGGGTGGAATCCCCGGGTGAGGGAGGATAGAATGTGGTGGAGCTTCTCATAGGCCCGCCGCATGCCCGGTTCGGTCCTCAAGAGTGCCCTGGCCCGGTCCTCGAACCCTTCCGGCTCACCGAACCACTCGATGAGCGATTCTCGACCGGTCGCCGTAAGGGCCGACCCGGGGGTTTCTACCAGTGGTGTTCCCCGATCCCACCAATCCCAGAATAGATCGTTGGACTTGTCCGTGTGACCGGCGCTGAGGCTTCTCTGCAACCGGGCTCTCCTCAGTCGTAGTGTGTTCAAGCTGAGATCCCTCGCCTCCGTGAGCCACAGGGCCTGAGACTCGAAGGTGAATCGAGCCACCAGAGCGGGGGCTCTATCCGCAGTAACGGAGGAGAGGAACGCATTCAAAGAGGGGGCCCTAGGAAGCACGGACTCGTACCAGCGATGGGGCAACACTCCCGGATACAGGGACTGAAAGAACCCTTCCGCCGACTGGAGCCTCTCCAGGGTTCTGGAAAGGCTCAGCCCGCGACCCGGAGTGAGACCACTCCAAGAGAAGTGGGTGTCAAGGGAGTCCCTGGCCTTGGAAGCCTCGTACTCAGGTCCCACTGGCAGATGGACATGGGTAAACCAGGCGAGGGGGTCCTTGCGGTCTGTGGGAAGGCCGAGAACATAAGTTTGGACGACCTCGTACGCCGTGCTTTCTGGGATGGGAGGAAGCCCCCTGGCCTGACGGGATAAGTTGAGGTTCCTGACGATGGTGATGGGAGGGGTGAGCGGAGCTTCCTGAAGCATCTCGCATAGGGAGGTATAGTCGTCGAGATCGTAGTGCGGAGCGCGTTTACCCCGATCCCGAATGTTGCGGAAGCGAGGATCCTTGGCCAGGAGTCGATTTACCCTCCTGCGGAAGGGGGTTGGATTGAGGCTGTGTAGGCGGGCGAAGCGGGCCACATCCTCACCGGTGATTCCCCCCGCAACTCTCTGGCGTTCTTCGACAAACTGTAGGACGAGTTCACGGGGAACTTTGACCCGGGGCATGGGCTGGTCACACCTTCAAATTCGGAAGAGGTTTTTGTGTATAGGTCAGTTTCCCAGAGAACTGCATCTACAGACCCCGATGTGATGCTCTTCCTCATCGGGTTCTTTGCGTTCAGCGCCTTCCCGATGCTCATGACCCTCTCCAAGGGGTACGTGGACGAGCGTTCTGCCTCCCTCGGCAATTCTCTCATCTTCGGCCTGGGGACCGGGGCCGGCAACACCCTCGGACCGCTCCTCGTGGGGATTTTCGCCACCGGGGGTTACGGTAACCTCCCGCTCGGGTTCTATGGGATGATGGCCATCGGCTTCGCCTCCGCGGCATCCATGGCCCTGCTCCCGCCCGCCGGTCATGGGGCAAAGGTGCCCTTGTTCCACTGACGCACGCTAGCTCCGGGCAAGTCAGTTTCAGGTCTCCGGAGGAGAGTGAAGGATGGCTGGAGGCGTGACCGCGGACTCGATGGCAGTGGTTGGCCCAGTGTCCCCAGGGAAGATGCGCGGACGCAGCCACAGAGCCACGTTGACCAAAGACAGCAGGACGGGCACCTCCACGAGGGGCCCGATCACCGCGGCGAAGGCTTCCCCCGAACCGATCCCTAATACGGAAACCGCCACCGCTATCGCCAGTTCGAAGTTGTTGCTAGCGGCCGTGAAAGAAAGCGCGGTGGTGTGCTCATAATTCGCCCCGGCCCGCTTCGCCATGGCGAACGAGGCGAAGAACATGATAACAAAGTAGAGCGCAAGCGGAACGGCCACGAGGAGCACGTCTCCGGGGAGGGTGACGATGTACCCTCCCTTCAGTGAGAACATGACGACGACGGTGAAGAGGAGAGCAACGAGGGTCAGCGGCGCCACCCTCGGTACGAAGCGGGATTCGTACCACGGAGTACCCTTCAGGCGGCGCAATCCCACGCTTGTGAGCATCCCGGCAAAAAACGGGATGCCAAGGTAGATCCCCACGCTGGTGGCGACCTCGCGGATCGTCACGTGCACGGTGAGCCCGGCGAGGCCGAGGGCGGTGGGGAGGACTGTGATGAAGAGATACGCGTAGACGGAGAAGAAGAGCACCTGAAATATCGAGTTCAGCGCGACGAGACCCGCGGCATACTCGCGATCCCCGCAGGCGAGATCGTTCCAGACGATGACCATGGCGATGCACCGAGTGAGGCCGATGAGGATCACCCCGGCCATGAAGGCCGGCTGGCTTCGGAGGAAAACGATGGCGAGCACGAACATGAGAACCGGGCCGACGAGCCAATTCTGGACCAAGGAGAGGCCGAACACCCTGCGGTCCACGAACGGGCGCCACAAGTTCTCGAATCGGACCCGGGCAAGCGGTGGATACATCATCAGCATGAGGCCGATCGCGATCGGGATGCTCGTCGTCCCCACCTCAAAACTGCCGACGAACGAAGAGACCCTCGGAAAGTAGTATCCGAGGCTCACTCCAAAGGCCATGGCTCCAAAGATCCAAGCCGTGAGGTACCGGTCCGGGAAGGAAAGGTGCTCGACGCGCTTCACAGCAGTTCCCCCGAGTGAGCAGGGTTGGCAAGGTCCTGGATCAGCTGGTCGACCCTGCGTTGGAGCTCATCCCGCACCTGGCGGAACCCTGCGTTGTCGAGCTTCCCGGGGTCCTGCAGAGCCCAGTCCACGAGGGGCAGAGTTTTGAGCCGCGCTGGACAACTCTCCCGGCCTAGGCATCCCATCGTAACCCGGACCGAGGCCCGGGTCATCATCTCGACAGTGAGGATTTGGGGAGGGTGGGATGGTAGAGATAGACCGATTTCCTGGAGCATGGGTCCGGTGCGGGGATTGGGATGGCTGGCCGGTTCCATCCCCGCCGATATGGCACCCCAACCCCGGGGTCGCCGGGCGTTGAACATCGCTTCGGCCATCAAGGACCGGCAGGCGTTTTCCACACAGATGAAGAGCACAATCCTTCCCGCCACTTCCTTGCCTCCTGCGGACCCGCGCCTACGGAAGATTCCGAAGATGGGTGAGCCGATAGTATCGCCACTTTCCTCTCCGGTCCTCAGTGACGATCCCGGCCTCCACGAGCAGCTTCATATGGTGGCTAACGGTCGCATGGGACAGGCCGGTCGCGGCTTGGATCTCGCAAGCACAGAGCTCTTTCCCGCGCTGGAGGAGGTAAACGGCGAGCAAGCGGTTCGGATCGGACAGGGCTTGGGCCCAGCGAAGGTGAGCGGCGAATTCGGGGGAATCCAGGACTTCTTTCGCCTGCCCCGAGTACAGTGGAACGCACCCGCTGGCCTGTGTCCCGGTGAGGCGCTCCAAGCGCTTGGCGAGCCGCGGGTCTTGGGAAGTGGCGGTCATCATGTAGACAAGAATCTATATGATTATATGTAGATAACGGTCGACATGAGAGACCGCACGGGGAACCGGCCAGCGTTCCCGGGGGGCCTGGGGACCTTGGGACATAAATCCCGGGCTCGCCCTGCACTACCTACTTCGCCGTCCAGCCACCGGCGATTGTGGGGTCAAGTCCCCACAGCCGTATCACGAGGGGCTCCGCCCGATTCCCTGGCCCGCGGTCTTGACAGGGGGCTGGTCGAGGGAGGCGCCCTCCTCCACGTCGCAACGGGTGACATACACGACCTTTCCCACATGGCATCCCTTTCCGATCCAGACGGTGTCTGCCTTCACGGACTTGACATCACACAGGTTCAGCGCCACCGTGCCCTCCGACGTGATGCTCTCCGCCCGGAAGGGTCTTCGCTTGGGGCCGAACCGTACCCCGAAGAACCTTCCAAACCCTTTGTGGGCCCACTCATTGATCGTCACATGGCCCGCCGAGATCGTGGTGGCCTCCCCTCCGCCTGAAAGGGAGAACTCCCGGCACCTCACATTCCCGGTCTCCATGCGGCCCGAGACCTCGACACGCCCGGTGGAATCTATCCCCGGCGCATTCAGGGAGCCGCTCACTTGTAGCGCGTCCCTCACGTGGAGGCCCCCCTCGATGGCCGCGCTTCCGGAGATCGACATGTCGGCGACCACCCCTTTCCCGTGCACCCTCAGGGAACCCGAAACCTTCACGGACCTCGATACCAGATCCGCTCCCAGGGAGGCGGAGCCGGAACACTGGAACGCCCCCGTCCGTGCCTTGCCCGATACGTGGAACGAGCCCGACGAATGGAAGTCGCCGACCGAGAGTTCCTCGACCTTGGTGCTACCGGAGACGCGTTGGCTCTTCGAAGCGAAGAAGTTCAAGTCCAGTTCCCGGTAGATGTCCGGATCGCCGGGCCTTTCCTCGGAGGATTCTCGATGGCCCCAGTAGTACCGGTCGAAGGAGGCGGCGCCCTTCCCGGCTTCATTCGACATGGGAAGCCTCCTGAAGGAGGCGGTTGATCTCCTGGAGCGTCCGGGTGATGTCGCCCGCCCTCTTCTTCAACTCCGAGACAAGTTCCTCATCCTCCATCTCCGCGTATTCCGCCCGGGGTGGCTTCATCGGCTCTCGCCTCCCCCGGTCCTGAGGCTATCGGCCATATGCTTGTCTTGGTGCAATAAATCAAGATTATGACTTGATGCTCCTCCGTATCAGGGGGGGTAGCGTTCTCCACC